>JBOICE010000064.1:0-8154 GCA_050739815.1 Pseudomonas sp.
AGGCGGGCCAGCGGCATTTCCCACGTCCGTGTGGGTCACAGCGTGTTGGCGCAGCAAAATGAGGGTGTGTGAAGTTTTCATGGGCTCCACCCTAGTGCGGCTTTGTAGCAATGGCAAACATTGTTGAGAAATTGGTAGAAATAACTTTATCAATTGGATTTTTGGGTTTTTCTGCTTCGCTAGGCGACTTTTATCGCAATTAATTGCGCTGTGTTTTTGGGCGGATTCTCCCGTGCTCCACCTGCCGCAAAGGGCTGCGGAGTTGCTACGCCGCATGCAGCAGCCGCTCCAAAAGCCGATGCGGCCGAGGATGGCTACCTAGATATGGGTTTGCAGTGACTCGGCAGCAACGACAAGGCATCTGCGCATGGCTGACGCTCTTTGCCATGTGGCTGATCTCTGTCGGCCCGCTGGGGTCCCGGTCGATGCCGATACCGATGAGGCACGCCAGGCCGTCGCTCAGGGTTGGAAGGCACCGATAAAGATCGCCGGGTCGACACGTGCGTCGTTCAGGCTGATGTTCCAGTGCATATGAGGGCCTGTGGCTCGGCCGGTTGCGCCAACGCGACCGATCACGCCGCCACGGCTCAGTTGCTGGCCGAGCTTCACGTCGATTTTCGACAGGTGGCAAAACATGCTGATAAAGCCTTGGCCGTGGTCGACGAACACCGTGTTGCCATTGAAGAAGTAATTGCCGATCAGGATCACTTTCCCCGCCGCCGGGGATTTGATTTGGGTGCCGGCTGCGACAGCGAAATCCAGGCCGGCGTGCGGGTTGCGCTCCTCGCCATTGAAGAAGCGGCGCAGGCCGAAGCGGCTGGAGAGCGGTCCGTCGACCGGCTTGTCCAGCAGTAGGTTGCTCGGCGTGCCGGGGCTGAAACTCTGGTAGGCGCGGGTCTGCTCGGCCAGTTCGCGCTCGATTCGCTTCAAGTCGGCGGGGTTTGGATTGACCTGGCGCTGGTTCTTCAAGGTGATGCGCTGTTCGGCGTAATGCTTGTTAGCGACCTTGAAGCTCAAGTTGCGGCTGCCGTTGGTATCTGCGGCGCTGAGTTGCTGGCTGCCGGGTTTGACTGTGAGCGGCAGGCCGACGATGGCAATCCAGCGCTTGGCTTCCTCGTGCACCACGAGCACCGGCTTGCCTTGATAGGTGGCGGTGGGTGCGCTGCTGCTGGTTCCGAGATCGACCACGGCGACGCCGCCGGGCACTGGCTTGTTCAGCAGTCGGCTGATGAAGCCCTCCGCGTGAGCGGGCAGGGCAATGCAGAGCAGCAGGGCGGGAAGTAAACGCATGGTGTGGTCCTGAAAAGGGCGGATGAGGCTTTCCTCATCCGCCGGCAGCTGTTCAATCAAGCAGGGAAAGGGTTACCGGTGTCAGGTGATTGTCCTCAACGCGTACGTCCAGTTCACCTTCGCCGAGGCGGGCTTTCAGGCGTTGGCCGGGGCGGGTTTGCCCAGCGCTGCGGATCGCCTGGCCGCGCTCGTCGAGCAGGATGCTGTAGCCACGGCCAAGGGTGGCCAGCGGGCTGATCGCGTGCAGCGTTTGCACCTGGGTCTGCAGCTGCAGGCGGCGCTCTTTCAGGCTCTCACGCATCGCTCGCGGCAGGCGGTCGGCCAGGCTGTCCAGGCGCTGGCGCAAGAGGGCAAGCGCGCGCCTCGGGTGCTGCGCCGCCAAGCGTGTATCGAGCCGGGCCAGGCGTTCGCGGCGGTTATTCAGTTGCCGTTCGAAGGCGCGCCGCAGGCGCATGTCCAGGTCATCGAGACGCTGGGCTTGTTGGCGCAGGCGCTCGCCTGGATGACGCAGGCGACGGGTGATGCCTTCCAGACGCAAGCGTTCGCGCCCGAGGCGGTCCTGAATGCGCAAGATCAAGCGGCGGTGCAGGCTGTGCAGGCGTTGCTGCAAGTCGCTGGAGTCCGGCGCCAGCAACTCGGCAGCGGCGGAGGGCGTGGGTGCGCGGACATCGGCGACGAAATCGCTGATCGACACATCGGTCTCATGGCCGACGGCGCTGACGATGGGCGTCTGGCAGGCGGCTACCGCGCGGGCGACAGCTTCTTCGTTGAAGCACCAGAGGTCTTCCAGCGAGCCGCCGCCACGGGCCAGGATCAGTGCATCGAAGCCGCGGGCATCGGCCAGTTTGAGGGCGCGGACAATCTGCGCGATGGCTTCGCGACCCTGCACGGCGGTGGGGATCAGGGTCAGTTGAACCTGTGGGGCGCGGCGGCGAAACACGCTGATGATGTCGCGAATCACCGCGCCTGTCGGCGAGCTGATGATGCCGATTTTTTGCGGATGCGCAGGCAGTGGGATCTTCTGTTCGGCGGCGAACAGGCCTTCGGCGCCGAGTTTCTCCTTCAGGGCTTCGAACGCCAGTCGCAGGGCGCCATCGCCGGCGGGTTCGACGCTGTCGAGAATCAGCTGATAGTCGCCACGGCCTTCGAATAGCGAGACCTTGCCCCGCACCTTCACCGCTAGCCCGTCGCGCAGAGCCTGGCGCACGCGCGCGGCATTCTGCCGGAACAGGGCGCAGCGTACCTGCGCCTGGCTGTCTTTCAGGGTGAAGTAGATGTGGCCAGACGCGGGTTTGGCCAGGTTGGAAATTTCGCCCTCGACCCAGACATTGGCGAATACGTCCTCCAGCAGTACGCGGGCGCGGCCGTTGAGTTGGCTGACGGTAAGTACTTCGCGATCGAGGCCGAGGCGCTGGAAGGGGTCTTTAATCATGGCAGGCATCATAAAGGCTTTGTGAGCCAGGCCAAAGGTCGCTGAGTTGCGCTGAGGTTGTCGGCGTAGGCTTAAACGGCTTGCGTGACGCATGACCGCCATAGCTTGACCCGACTGTGCGGGCGATTAAGCTGCCGGCTTTTCTCGCTCCGTCCCTATATAAAGCAAGGCTGCGCCATGAGTGATCAACAGACCATCATCGTTCCGCAAATCTCCAGCTACCCCGGGCATGAGGCCAAGGCCCGAGAAGTGCTGCGCTGGCTGGCGACCCATAACATTGTCGAGTGGCAATTGTCGAAATGCGGTTTGGGCTCAGGAGAGCTGGGTTATGCCGTGGCGGCCGGGGCGGTTCAGATCATGGATATTCCAGCGGGCACGGCGATCGAGCAGTATCTGCCGTTCGGCCTTCCGGTGAATGGTCTGGAGATTGTCACCAAGCGCTGCATCTTCACGCCGATGCAGGGCTTCAACGGGTTGGCGAGTTGCCCCGAATGCCGGGCGCAAGTGGGTGAGGTGTTGCTGGAGCATCTGGAGGTCTGGATGCCGGCCGAGACGGATAATTTCATCTGCCCTGCGTGTGAGTATGAGGACGATATCAATGCGTTCCCGTTCCAGCAGGCCTGCGGTTTTTCCGATCTGGGTTTCATCTTCAACAATTGGGCCGGGGCTTACTTCAAGCACAGCTTCTTGAGGGAGTTTGCCGAGCGCCTTGGCTATCCGATTGCTGTGGTGCAGGTGCGTAACTAGGCAAAAATGCCAGGACTGTTGCGGCCATGCCTGGGCTGGGGGGCTTGGTTGGCCGGTTAAAGGGTAAGGCGACTATCTAATTGACGGTTTGCATTGAGCCAGGGGGGCTGCGTGGGTATAATGGCGCGCTTCCATTTTCCCGTCCGGGAGCCCCCGCCATGCTGCGTATCAGTCAAGAAGCTCTAACCTTCGACGACGTCCTTCTTATTCCAGGTTATTCCGAAGTTCTGCCCAAAGACGTCAGCCTTAAAACTCGACTGACCCGTGGCATTGAGCTGAACATCCCGCTGCTTTCCGCCGCGATGGATACCGTGACCGAAGCCCGCCTGGCCATTGCCATGGCTCAGGAAGGCGGCATCGGCATCATCCACAAGAACATGACCATCGAGCAGCAAGCCACCGAAGTGCGCAAGGTCAAGAAGTTCGAGGCTGGTGTGGTCAAAGACCCGATCACCATCGAAGCTGACGCCACGGTGCGCGACCTGTTCGAGCTGACCCGGCAGAACAACATCTCCGGTGTGCCGGTGCTCTCCGATGGCGACCTGGTCGGCATCGTCACCTCGCGTGACGTGCGTTTTGAAAACCGCCTGGATGCCAAGGTGCGTGAAGTGATGACGCCGAAAGAGCGTCTGGTCACCGTACGCGAAGGCGCCGATAAGAATGCAGTGCGCGACCTGCTGCACAAGCACCGCATCGAGAAGGTCCTGATCGTCGATGAGGCGTTCGCGCTGAAAGGCATGATGACCGTCAAGGACATCGAAAAAGCCAAGGCTTATCCCTTCGCCAGCAAGGATGACCAAGGTCGTCTGCGCGTTGGCGCGGCAGTCGGTACCGGTGCCGAGACCGGTGATCGGGTCGCGGCGCTGGTCGCTGCTGGCGTGGATGTGGTGGTGGTCGATACCGCCCACGGCCACTCCAGGGGCGTGATCGAACGCGTGCGCTGGGTCAAACAGCACTTCCCGGACGTGCAGGTCATTGGTGGCAACATCGCCACGGGTGCCGCCGCCAAGGCTCTCGCCGAGGCCGGCGCGGATGCGGTGAAAGTCGGTATTGGCCCAGGCTCGATCTGCACCACCCGCATCGTCGCCGGGGTTGGCGTGCCGCAGATTTCCGCGATCGCCAACGTCGCCGCCGCCCTGCAAGGCAGCGGTGTGCCACTGATCGCCGACGGTGGTATCCGCTTCTCCGGCGACCTGTCCAAGGCCATAGTTGCCGGTGCGTCCTGCGTGATGATCGGCTCGATGCTGGCCGGCACCGAAGAAGCGCCGGGCGAGGTCGAGCTGTTCCAGGGGCGTTCCTACAAGGCTTACCGCGGCATGGGCTCGCTGGGGGCCATGGCGCAAATCCAGGGCTCGTCCGATCGTTACTTCCAGGATTCCGCCGCCGGCGCCGAGAAGCTGGTGCCGGAAGGCATCGAAGGTCGCGTGCCGTACAAAGGCCCGCTGGCCGCCATCGTCCATCAGTTGATGGGCGGCCTGCGCGCCTCCATGGGCTACACCGGCTGCGCCACGATCGAAGCAATGCGCACGACTCCCGAGTTCGTTCGCATCACGGGCGCGGGCATGGCCGAGTCGCATGTGCATGACGTGCAAATTACTAAAGAGTCACCGAACTACCGGGTGGGCTAAGTCCACCGCTGAAATCCGACACGGGGCTGTTTCTGCAGCCCCGTGTCGTTTGTGAATTTCGCTACGAGAGACGGCCATGGTCCATGATATCCACGCCCACCGCATCCTGATCCTCGACTTCGGTTCCCAGTACACCCAACTGATCGCCCGTCGCGTGCGCGAGCTTGGCGTGTATTGCGAGCTGCATCCGTTCGATATGAGCGATGACGACATCCGTGCCTTCGCCCCGCGCGGCATCATCCTCGCCGGCGGCCCGGAGTCGGTGCATGAGGCAAACAGCCCGCGGGCACCGCACGCAGTGTTCGACCTTGGTGTGCCGGTCTTCGGTATCTGCTACGGCATGCAGACCATGGCTGAGCAACTGGGCGGCAAAGTCGAAGGTTCCCAGCTGCGGGAGTTCGGCTACGCCCGCGTCGACGTGGTCGGCAAGGCCCGCTTGCTGAATGGCATCGAAGATCATGTGGATGTCGATGGCGTGCTCGGTCTCGACGTGTGGATGAGTCATGGCGACAAGGTCACCGCGCTGCCGGAAGGTTTCCATATCCTCGCCAGCACCCCGAGTTGCCCGATTGCCGCCATGGCCGACGATCACCGCGGCTATTACGGCGTGCAGTTCCACCCGGAAGTGACCCATACCAAGCAGGGCGGTCGCATTCTGTCGCGCTTCATTCTGGAAATTTGCGGCTGTGAAGCGCTGTGGACGCCGTCGAATATCGTCGATGACGCCATCGCCAGCGTGCGTGCCCAAGTCGGCGGCGCCAACGTGTTGCTCGGCCTGTCCGGCGGGGTGGATTCGTCCGTGGTGGCGGCGCTGTTGCACAAGGCGATTGGCGATCAGCTGACTTGCGTGTTCGTCGACAATGGCCTGCTGCGCCTGCACGAAGGTGAGCAGGTGATGGCTATGTTCGCCGAGAACATGGGCGTCAAAGTGATTCGCGCGAACGCCGAAGAACAGTTTCTGAATAACCTGGCCGGCGAAGCCGACCCCGAGAAGAAGCGCAAAATCATCGGCCGCACCTTTATCGATGTGTTCGATGCCGAGTCCTGCAAGCTGGACAACATCAAGTTCCTCGCCCAAGGCACTATCTACCCGGACGTGATCGAGTCGGCCGGTGCCAAGAGCGGTAAGGCCCACGTGATCAAGTCGCACCACAACGTCGGTGGCTTGCCGGAAGAGATGAATCTCAAACTGGTCGAACCGCTGCGTGAGCTGTTCAAGGACGAAGTGCGCCGTCTGGGGCTTGAGCTCGGCCTGCCTTACGATATGGTTTACCGCCACCCGTTCCCGGGGCCGGGTCTGGGCGTGCGCATCCTCGGTGAAGTGAAAAAGGAATACGCCGACTTGCTGCGGCGTGCTGACCATATCTTTATCGAAGAACTGCGCAAGGCCGATTGGTATCACAAGGTCAGCCAGGCGTTCGTGGTGTTCCAGCCGGTGAAATCGGTAGGCGTTGTCGGTGATGGTCGTCGTTACGCCTGGGTCGTGGCCCTGCGTGCGGTGGAAACCATCGACTTCATGACCGCCCGTTGGGCGCATCTGCCCTATGAACTGCTGGAAACAGTGAGTGGGCGGATCATCAACGAAATCGAAGGCATCTCCCGGGTGACTTACGATGTGTCGAGCAAGCCGCCGGCCACTATCGAGTGGGAATGATCGAGTGGGAATGATGTAGCCAGTGAGGGCGGCTCAGGCCGCCCTCATCGCTGTCTGCGATCAGAGGTAACTTGTCCACCCTCCGTGTGAGCCGCCCGTTAGTGGTTGGCACTATTAGCCGATGGGCCAGCGAAGTCCTTTTCTTTGAGGTGCCTGAACCCATGTCTTTTTCACGTCGACAGATTCTTGCTGGTTTGGCCGGGCTGACCGCTGTTGGGCTTGGCACCGGTGGTGCGCGTTACTGGCTGGGGCGCCCGCTGGATGGCCAAAGCCATGACTACGAGCTGATTGCTGCACCGATGGATCTCGAGTTGGTGCCGGGGCATCTCACGTCGGCCTGGGCCTATGGCGGCCAGGCGCCGGGTGTGGAGTTGCGCGCCAAGCAGGGCGAGTGGCTGCGGGTGCGCTTTATCAACAAGCTCGATCAGCCAACCACCATTCACTGGCATGGTATCCGTTTGCCGCTGGAAATGGATGGCGTTCCCTATGTCTCACAACTGCCGGTCCTGCCGGGCGAATATTTCGACTATCGGTTCAAGACGCCGGACGCCGGCAGCTACTGGTATCACCCGCATGTTTCCAGTAGTCAGCAACTGGGTCGTGGCCTGGTTGGGCCGTTGATCGTCGAAGAGCGTGAGCCAAGTGGTTTCCTGCATGAGCGCACGCTTAGCCTGAAGAGCTGGCACATCGACGAGCAAGGCGCCTTCACCCCGTTCAGTATCCCGCGGGAGGCTGCGCGCGGTGGTACGGCGGGGAGTTTCTCCACTGTTGGTGGGCGGCATCTGCCGACCTTGGATCTGCCTGCCGGACAGGTCGTGCGTCTGCGTCTGCTCAATCTCGATAACACCTTGACCTATCGGCTCAACCTGCCGGACGCCGAGGCGCGGATCTATGCGCTCGACGGTAATCCGGTCGCGCCGCGCCCGCTCGGCAAAGAGTATTGGCTGGGGCCGGGGATGCGCATGGACCTGGCCTTGCGGGTGCCGGCAGCGGGGGAGGAGTTATCGCTACGCAATGGTCCGGTGCGCCTGGCTACGCTGCGTTCGCTGGCGAACACCGATGCGCCGGGCGCTTGGCCTCCGGCGTTGCCAGCCAATCCGGTGTCCGAGCCGGACCTGAGCAATGCCGAAACCATCCGTTTCAACTTCGAGTGGGTCGGGGCGGTTTCGGCGAATCGGGCTAATGGCGCGGCGCCGAGCTTCTGGCAGATCAACGGCAAGGCTTGGGATATCAATGACAAGGCTTGCGCCGACCGGCCGATCGCCAAACTGGAGCTCGGCAAGAGCTACATCTTCGAGCTGCGCAACATGGCCCAGTATCAGCACCCGATTCATCTGCATGGCATGAGCTTCAAGGTGCTGAGTTCGGATCGCAAGAAAATCATTCCGTACTTCACCGACACC
>JBOICE010000065.1:0-11541 GCA_050739815.1 Pseudomonas sp.
ACAGCTCACGCACCTGCCGTGGATCCTGAATATTGCGGGCGAACAAAATCAAGCCACCCACTTCCGGCTGGCGCAGTATTTGGCGGTCTTCAGCGGTCAGCCAAGTACCGCCGATATCCAGCATCAATGAGCCTTGCAGGCCAGAGGTCATAGCAAAATCCTTAACTGAGTTCGGCCGTCGCCCATGCAGGGCATGGCGCTTCATCTATCTGTACAGCGCAGTGGACGGGCACACGAGGAAAGAGTTCCAGCACATCGCGATTGCGCAGGCGAATGCAGCCGTGGGAGAGCGGCACACCCATAGGTTCGGTATCCGGAGTGCCATGCAGGTAGACATAGCGACGAAAGGTATCCACAGCACCGAGACGATTGCGCCCTAACTCGCAGCCGCTTAGCCAGAGAATGCGCGTGAGAATCCAATCGCGGCTGGGGTATTGCTCACTCAACACCTCGGACCAGACCTCGCCCGTCCAACGTCGCCCACGCAGGACTGCGCCAATAGGTAACCCTTCACCAATCTTTGCGCGCACCTGGTGCAGGCCACGCGGCGTGCAGCCGGAGCCATTTTGCTCGCCCGGACCATTCAGCGCCGTAGAAACCGCCAGGCGCAGCACCAGCTGCCCATCGGCAAAGCCGTAGAGACGTTGGTCGGCGAGAGAGATGTGTAGAAGATCGAGGGTGCGCATGGGCGGCTAGCTTAGCCGATCACATCGACTGCGCCCACCGCCAGGCGTCAAACCTTGGCGGTAGCGACTGCTGATTTGCTACGCGGACGAAGCTGCGCGCTGGCCAGGGCTTCATCGGTCACCCCGGTTTCCGAACGCATGCCCGCGGCGAGGAATGGCACCATCAGGCGCATGACCTGCTCGATCGAGGTGTTCACGCCGAAATCAGTCTCGGCAATAGCGCGCAACGCCTTGATCCCAGACATGCTGAAAGCGGCCGCACCCAGCATGAAGTGTGCCCGCCAGAACAGCTCTATAGGAGGAATCCGTGGCGCAGCCTCATGCACTAACTGCATGTACCGGCGAAACACCTTGCCGTACACATCTTCCAGGTAGCGCCGCAGATGGCCCTGGCTCTGACTGAATGCCAGCCCTAACAGGCGCATGAAAATCGACAGATCATTGCCACTGCGAGGCTTCACCGCCAAAGCTTGCTCGACCAGGATTTCCAGTAAATCTTCCAAGCTGGCTTTGTTGTCGGCTTTAGCCTGTCGGCGATCCAGCTCGCGCTCGAGGCTGGCGCAGAAAGGTCCGAGGAAGCGCGAGAACACCGCCTGGATTAATGCTTTCTTCGACCCGAAGTGATAATTCACCGCAGCCAGATTGACTCCGGCCTTGCTGGTGATCAAGCGTAACGACGTCTCAGCGAAACCTTTTTCCGCGAACAGCTGTTCAGCAGCATCAAGAATGCGTTCGACGGTTTCTGATTGGGCCATTGAATATCACCTAACAAACACTTGTTTAAAACATACGTTTCAAGCCGCAACCTTGTCAAGTCGCATCAGCCGCCTTTCGGCCGATCAGTCACAGACTTTTATAACCGAACAACTTACCTCAAGACGCCCGCCAATCGCCTCAGGTAACAGTCCCTACCCGCCTTCCAACAGTAGAAAAGCTTGAAGGCTGCCAAAAGGAGGATTGCCAAGCCCTAATCACTGTATATAATTCCAGTCACTGTATAAAAAGACAGAGCCCGAAAATGCTAAAACTGACGCCACGCCAAGCTGAGATTCTCGCCTTTATCAAGCGCTGTCTTGAAGACAACGGCTACCCGCCAACCCGCGCGGAGATCGCCGTGGAACTTGGCTTCAAGTCACCTAACGCAGCCGAAGAACACCTCAAAGCGCTTGCCCGCAAAGGCGCCATCGAAATGACCCCTGGCGCCTCACGCGGCATTCGCATTCCCGGCTTTGAGCCGAGCACCGAGGACGACGGTCTGCCCATCATCGGCCGCGTCGCTGCTGGTGCGCCAATCCTGGCTCAACAACATATCGAAGAATCCTGCCGGATCAACCCGGCCTTCTTCCATCCTCCTGCCGACTATTTATTGCGTGTACGCGGCATGAGCATGAAAGACGTTGGCATCTTCGATGGCGATCTGCTCGCAGTGCATACCACGCGAGAAGCACGTAACGGTCAAATTGTTGTAGCGCGTCTGGATGACGAAGTGACAGTAAAGCGCTTTAAGCGCGAAGGCGACAAAGTCTGGCTGATGGCTGAGAACCCAGAATTCGCCCCCATCGAAGTAGACCTGGGAACACAGGATCTAGTGATCGAAGGCTTGAGTGTCGGCGTTATTCGCCGCTAGAGGAGACTTTATGCAGTTCCCGCAATCGCTGAACCGTACACAGCTTCCACTGTTCGAAGCCTTTCTGGCGCAACCGGTGACACCGCTGTTGGCCGAAACTGTGGAGCCAGCTTGGTTTGATGAACCGGAAACCTTTAGCGAACTGTCGCTACGCGGCGCTGCCGGGAACTGTCTACATCTGCTCGCCCCCATCCTGCGAGAACTGAGTCAGGAAACAGACGCCCGCTGGCTGACGCTGATAGCCCCACCAGCAACCCTGACCCAAGCCTGGCTACGCGATGCCGGGCTGAACCGCGAACGCATCCTGCTGCTTCAGCCGCGAGGCGAGCAGAGCGCCCTAGACCTTGCTTGCGAGGCCCTGCGCCTGGGCCGCAGCCATACAGTCGTGAGCTGGCTGCACCCACTGCATCGCCCCGCACGCGAACAACTTGCCGACGCCGCCCGCCTGGGTAAGGCACAAAGCTTGAATATCAGCTTGGGCTAACGCTGACGGATCGCCCCTGGAACACTCTCAGCACATGGATGTGCGCTAGCAACACGAGAGCACTTACTTTTCCTAGCGGAATGCTGAGGCGGGAGTAGGCCTCACATACAGCACATGAAGAGCAATTCAGAGAGCACCGCTCATTCAACCGATCGAAGAGTAGCGCTGACTTTTAATGGAGTACGCGCGGCCCATCATCGCGCTCAAAATCACCCTCAGCCAATCGACCTGCCATTTGCACGCCAACATTCAACATGGCTTTAGCGACTTCAACATGGTGGCCTTGCAGAAAGGCTTTGGCATCGGCGGAAAAATCTAACACCACCAACGTCTCTTCATCCTCTGCACGACGCAGGGCAATGCGCCCGTCGGGCAACTCGACAATTTCAAGAAAGGATGTAGGCATAAAATCTAATCTCCACGAAGGGCCGTTAGTGTACCAGTCAGCTTGGCCTCTCCCCTAGCCCACCTACCCAGCCAACTCAGCACTCGCTGAGTGACTCGCGAAAACGCAGGGCCAACACTTTGAGTTGCTGGCGCCAGTCTTCCAGCTGTAGACGCGCAAGTGGTGGCTCATCCTCATCCAGACTCAGCGACTCTATCAAGGATAAGGTCGGATCGACCTTGGCCTTTTTAGGTGCTTGTGGCGGCTGGAAGAGTGCCGCATAGGCTGCAAGCAACTGTGCAAGCCAAGTTTCCGATTGCTGCGCCAGCTCAACCAACTCAGCCAGTTCAGGGCTGGGCGCCGTATCTAATACCGCTTTCGTCAGCAACAGCTCCACACGTGGAACATTGATCTCCGCCAGCCGGTAATAACCGGTGATTTCGTGACAAAGACCCAGCAACCCGCCGTACAGATGAAATAGCGTAGCCTCGCGCTCGGCCTGTACCAGCGCCTGCGCATTCATTGCGCGCCCCTCTTCTGCTTGGCGCCAGGCATCCAGGGCCAGGCCAGCAAAATAGAGTTTTTGGTTGGTGCGGGTATAAAGCTCATGGGCCATTGCGGCGCCCTCCACAGCAGATACGGTCAATATACGCGCGCCAGCAGCGACCGGCGCGCGTTCTATCTGATTCCGATCAACGCTTGTCTTCGACCTTCCAGGCCCCGTTGCCGTAAAACGCACGCCAGCCGGTGGGCTTACCCTCCACCTCGGTCTGTACATATTGCTCGCGAGTTTTCCGACTAAAGCGAATCACCGCAGGACGCCCATCCGGGTCCTTCTTCGGCGCCTCGATCAGGAAGTGGTACTTCGGATCGATTTCGTCTTTGTGCGGAATCAACTCCATTACCAGGGGAGCGCGGGTTTCGCGGTTTTTCGGAAACTGGCTGGCAGCGAGAAACAGACCAGAAGCGCCGTCGCGCAGCACATAGGTGTCGTTGACCTTCTCGCACTTCAGCTCCGGCATCTTCACCGCATCCATCTTCGGTGGTGCCGCCTCGCCACTTTTCAGCAGCTTGCGGGTGTTCTTGCACTCCGCATTGGTACAGCCAAAGAACTTGCCGAACCGGCCAGTTTTCAACTGCATCTGGCTGCCGCACTTATCGCACTCGAGGCTCGGCCCTTCATAACCCTTGATGCGATATTGGCCTTGTTCGATTTCATAACCCGAGCAATCCGGGTTATTGCCGCAGATATGCAACTTGCGCGTCTCATCCAGCAGGTAGGCATCCATCGCAGTGCCGCACTTCTGGCAGCGGTGCTTGCCTAGCAGTACACGGGACTCGGACTCGCCTTCATCATCTGCAGCGATCTCGTCACCAGGAATCAGGTTGATGGTCGACTTGCAGCGCTCTTTTGGCGGCAGGCTGTAGCCTGAACAACCGAGGAAAACACCGGTCGATGCGGTACGAATCATCATCGGTCGGCCGCACTCGCGGCAGGCGATATCGGTCGGTGTCGGCTGGTTGGCGCGCATGCCACTGTCGGTTTCTGCGGCCACTTCGAGCTTTTTCTTGAAGTCACCATAGAACTCATCCAACACGTGCTTCCACTCGCGCTCACCCTGGGCCACGTCGTCCAGGTGCTCTTCCATGCCGGCGGTGAAGCCGTAGTCCATCAGATTCGAGAAACTTTCGGACAGACGCTCGGTAACGATGTCGCCCATTTTTTCCGAGTAGAAACGACGGTTATGCAGCGCTACGTAGCCGCGCTCCTGAATCGTCGAGATGATCGCAGCGTAAGTGGATGGGCGGCCAATACCGCGTTTCTCCATTTCCTTGACCAGACTGGCTTCGGAGTAGCGAGCCGGCGGCTTTGTGAAATGCTGGCTCGGATCGAGTTTGAGCAACTTCAGCACTTCGCCTTCGCTCATGTCCGGCAGCACATCGTCATCGCCTGGCTTGCTCAGTTGTGGCAACGCACGGGTATAGCCATCGAACTTGAGAATGCGGCCCTTGGCGCGCAGTTCGAACTTGCTGGCAGCCACGCTAACGGTGGTCGACAGGTATTCCGCCGGCGGCATCTGGCAGGCCACGAACTGACGCCAGATCAGCTCGTACAGACGCTCAGCATCACGCTCCATGCCAGACAGCTGGGTCGGCTTGAGGTTGACGTCGGAGGGACGAATCGCTTCGTGCGCTTCTTGTGCGCCTTCCTTGCTGCTGTAAACATTCGGCTTGGCAGGCAGATACTTTTTGCCAAACTCGCCTTCGATAAAGTCGCGAACCATGCTCACGGCATCGGCCGAGAGGTTGGTTGAATCGGTACGCATATAGGTGATGTAACCCGCTTCATACAGACGCTGAGCCATCATCATGGTCTTCTTCACGCCAAAGCCGAGACGATTGCTTGCCGCCTGCTGCAAGGTGGACGTGATGAAAGGTGCCGACGGTTTGCTGCTGGTCGGCTTGTCTTCACGCTTGACGATGGTGTAACTGGAGGCCTTGAGCTTCTCCAGCGCGGCCATGGCCTGCTGCTCATTCAGCGGTTTGAAGGCCTCACCATTCTCACGTGCCACTTCAAAGCGAACATCAGCGCCTTTGGCGGTGCCGAGATTGGCGTGGATCTCCCAGTACTCTTCCGGGATGAACGCACGAATTTCTCGCTCGCGCTCGACTACCAGCTTCACCGCCACCGACTGCACACGGCCGGCAGACAGGCCGCGAGCGATCTTCGCCCACAATAGCGGCGAAACCATATAGCCAACCACGCGATCGAGAAAGCGTCGCGCCTGTTGTGCGTTAACACGGTTGATATCCAACTCACCCGGCTGGGAGAAGGCTTCCTGAATCGCCTTCTTGGTGATCTCGTTGAACACCACGCGCTTGTAACGGCTGTCATCACCACCGATGGCCTCGCGCAGGTGCCAGGCAATCGCCTCCCCCTCGCGATCCAAGTCGGTTGCGAGATAGATGGTGTCGGCATCCTTGGCCAAACGGCGCAGCTCTTCGACAACCTTTTCCTTGCCTGGAAGGATCTCGTACTTGGCTTTCCAACCATGTTCGGGATCGACCCCCATGCGCGCTACCAACTGACGCTTGGCTTTTTCCTTAGGCGACAGCACCGGCGCTTCGGCAGCGGCCTTACCGCGCTTGACGGGTTCTTTGCTGGCACTGGCCGAACCGCTGGTAGGCAGGTCACGGATATGGCCGATGCTCGACTTCACCACGTACTGGTTGCCCAGATACTTGTTGATGGTCTTGGCCTTGGCCGGGGATTCCACGATGACCAGCGATTTGCCCATGGATCGGAAATTTCCTGAATTCGAGAAGTGAAAGGCGGGAGGCGCCTGTCGCGGCACCGCTATATATAGTGGTGACTAAGGTGAGGTCAAGCGCGCAGCACGCTCGATGTCAGCTCAAGGCCGCTCAAAGAGGTCTGGTTCAGCCTTAATCAAAGCAAAGCGCAGCACGGCCTGACCGTCTACCTCGACGGTTTCGCTGAACATGCTCAGTGGACGCACCCAAAGACCGTAATCGCCGTAAAGGGCTTGATAAACCACGACCTGCTCCTCCGTCTCGGAGTGACGAGCAACACCAAATACGCGGTACTCAGGACCCTTGTAATGACGATAGAGGCCAGGTTGTAGCTGCATCATGCGGCTCCTTATTACTGCAAAATAAAAAATACCAGACCAAAAACAAAAACCGGGGCACTAGGCCCCGGTTACACATCGTCAAACGCTTAGATGCGTTCGAAGACGGTGGTGATGCCTTGGCCGAGCCCGATACACATGGTCGACACGCCGAAAGTACCACCATTCTGCTTCATCACATTCAGCAAGGTACCGGAGATACGCGCACCGGAGCAGCCGAAGGGGTGACCCAAGGCGATCGCGCCGCCGTGCAGGTTAACCTTCTCGTTCATCTTGTCGAGCACTTTCAAATCTTTCAGCACTGGCAGAGCCTGTGCGGCGAAAGCCTCGTTAAGCTCGATGAAGTCGATGTCAGCCATGGTCAGACCAGCACGTTTCAGCGCTTTCTGGGTGGCCGGGACTGGACCGTAACCCATGATTGCCGGATCAACGCCCGCTACCGACATGGCGCGAATCACGGCCATCGGCTGGATGCCGAGGTCCTGAGCGCGCTGCGCCGACATGACGATCATGCAGGAAGCGCCGTCAGTGATCTGCGAGGAAGTACCTGCAGTCACAGTGCCGCCTTTAGGGTTGAACGCAGGCTTCAGTGCAGCCAGGCTTTCCAGGGTAGTTTCCGGACGAATGGTTTCGTCATAGTCGAAAACCTTCAGGAAACCGTTCTCGTCGTAGCCTTGCATCGGGATGATTTCATCCTTGAACTTGCCTTCGACGGTAGCCTTTTGCGCCAACTGGTGCGAACGCAGACCGAATGCATCCTGCTGCTCGCGGCTGATGCCGTGCATCTTGCCAAGCATTTCAGCGGTCAGGCCCATCATGCCCGACGCCTTGGCAGCGTACAGGGACAGATGCGGGTTCGGATCGACACCGTGCATCATGCCGACGTGGCCCATGTGCTCCACGCCGCCGATGACGAATACATCACCGTTGCCGCTCATGATTGCCTGCGCTGCAGTGTGCAGGGCGCTCATGGAGGAACCACACAGACGGCTGACGGTTTGGGCAGCGCTGGTGTGCGGGATCGGGGTCATCAGCGACGCCATGCGCGCGATGTTCCAACCTTGTTCCAGGGTCTGGTTAACGCAGCCCCAGATCACATCTTCCACTTCAGCCGGATCGACCTTGGGGTTACGTGCAAGCACGCCAGTGATCAGTTGCGCGGACATGCTGTCAGCGCGGGTATTGCGGTGCATGCCACCCTTGGAACGACCCATCGGGGTGCGACCGAAGTCGACAATCACCACGTCTCTCGGATTCAGGCTCATAAATTCACTCTCGCTCTATCGTTCCGCGCTTAACCGAAGAAGCTCTGGCCTTTAGCGGCCATCTCACGCAGCTTCGCGGTGGGGTGGTACAGCGCGCCCAGGTCGGCGTACTTGTCAGCCAGGGCGACGAACTCGGCTACACCGATGGAGTCGATGTAACGCAGTGCACCACCACGGAAGGGAGGGAAGCCAATGCCGTAGATCAAGCCCATATCGGCCTCGGCTGCGGTGTCGACAATACCGTCTTCCAGGCAACGTACGGTTTCCAGGCACAGCGGGATCATCATGAAGTTGATGATGTCTTCATCGGTCACTTCACGCTGTTCGGTGATCACTGGCTTGAGCACTTCGTAGGCAACCGGGTCAGCCACTTTCTTCGGCTTACCGCGCTTGTCCATCTCGTACGCATAGAAACCTTTGCCGTTCTTCTGGCCCAAGCGATTGGCTTCGTACATCACATCAACGGCAGTACGGCCTTCAACAGCCATACGATCCGGGAAGCCTTCAGCCATCACGTCACGGCCGTGGTGGCCGGTGTCGATGCCAACCACGTCAGAGAGGTAAGCCGGGCCCATGGGCCAGCCGAACTTCTCCATGACTTTGTCGATACGCACGAAGTCGACGCCAGAGCTGATCAGCTTGGAGAAGCCGCCGAAGTACGGGAACAGTACGCGGTTGACCAAGAAACCCGGGCAATCGTTGACCACGATCGGGCTCTTGCCCATTTTCTTGGCATAAGCAACGGTGGTGGCAACAGCAACTTCGCTGGACTTCTCACCACGGATCACTTCCACCAGCGGCATCATGTGCACCGGGTTGAAGAAGTGCATACCGCAGAAGTTTTCCGGGCGTTTCAGCGCCTTAGCCAACAGGCTGATGGAGATGGTCGAGGTATTGGAAGTCAGAATCGTATCTTCCTTCACCAAACCTTCTACTTCGGCCAGCACAGCTTGCTTGACCTTCGGGTTCTCGACCACGGCTTCGACGACGATGTCGACGTTGCCGAAATCACCGTAGGACAGGGTCGGACGGATAGCGGTGAGGGCTTCAGCCATCTTCGCAGGCGTCAGGCGGCCTTTGGCGACCCGGCTACCCAGCAGCTTGGAAGCTTCGTTCAGCCCCATCTGGATGCCGTCTTCGCGAATATCCTTCATCAGGATCGGCGTGCCTTTCACCGCAGACTGGTAGGCAATACCGCCGCCCATGATGCCCGCGCCGAGAACGGCCGCCAGCTTCACTTCTTTGGCGACTTCGTCGTAGGCCTTGGCTTTTTTCTTCAATTCCTGATCGTTCAGGAACAGACCAACCAGGCTCTGCGAGGCCGAAGTCTTAGCCAGTTTCACGAAACCGGCAGCTTCTGCTTCCAGGGCTTTATCGCGACCAAAGTTGGCAGCTTTCTGGATGGTCTTGATCGCTTCGACCGGCGCCGGGTAGTTCGGGCCAGCCTGGCCTGCAACAAAACCTTTAGCCGTTTCGAAGGCCATCATCTGTTCGATGGCATTGAGCTTGATTTTTTCCAGCTTCGGCTGACGCTTGGCTTTGAAATCCAGCTCACCGGAGATGGCGCGCTTGACCAGATCCAGAGCAGCAGCTTGTAGCTTGTCGGCCGCAACCACTGCATCGACAGCACCTACTTTCTGGGCGTCAGCAGCATTGCTTTCCTTACCGGAAGCGATCCACTCGATGGCATTATCGGTACCGATAACCCGCGGCAGACGCACGGTACCGCCAAAGCCTGGGTAGATGCCCAGTTTGACTTCTGGCAGGCCAATCTTGGCGCTGTCAGCGATGACGCGGTAATCCGCAGCCAGGCACATTTCAAAGCCGCCGCCCAGAGCAATGCCATTGATCGCTGCAACGGTTGGAACGCCCAGGTCTTCAAAGTCACTGAAGATCTTGTTGGCTTCGAGGCTACCGGCTACCAACTCTTCATCGGGCAACTTGAAGTTGTCGACGAATTCGCTGATATCGGCGCCGACGATAAACACGTCTTTGCCACTGGTGACGATCACGCCTTTGATCGAACCATCTGCCTTGATGGCGTCCACCGCCTGGCGCAGATCGGCCAGCGTGAGACGGTTGAATTTGTTGACGGACTCACCCTTGAGGTCGAAATTCAATTCGACGATGCCACTCTCAAGAGCCTTAACCGTGATGGCTTTACCTTCGTAAATCATCAACTGATCTCCACGGTATGGAAGCTGAACAGTACACGTCGGACGCCAGGCAGCGGGCTTACCCGCGGCAGAACCGTTGAGGATATCCTCAATCAGCCTGACACACCCGCCGACGCGATATTCGGGCTGTTATGAACAGTGCTGCACCAAGCAAACACTCGATTCATACGCCCGTTTGATTTGGGTGCGCACACCTTCGGGGAAAAGCGTGCGCTTGTCAATTGGGGCGCTGCGCCATGCTAGCGCAAGATAAAGCTCCGATCTCCAAGCTCGAAAGTCCTCCTGCAGACGTTATAAACAAGGTCAATAACGCCTTATTAGGCGGACATCCAGCAGCAAATGAGGGTGATCCAGCGCACACCTAGCCAAATCGGCAAGCTCCGGGTACAGTCGTCTCAACACAGCGGATCAGACCGCTCGTGACAAAAACAAAAACGAATGAAAGCCCTCACGGGCACCACGGAGTAACCCATGTCGAGCCGTTTGCTTGCCATATCGCTTAGCACCCTCCTCGCTGCCAGCCTTCCCGTCTTCACTGCACATGCCGCCGCCCCAGCTGAAAACCTGCTGAAACTGCATCAATTGCGCCTTGCTGCACAAAAAAGCCTTGGCGACTTTTATATGTACAACAGCATGGAAGGCGATCAGCGCTATGCGCGGATGATTGAAGAGTCAATGCAAGGCGCCAGCAGCCGCTTGAATGAAATCACAGAAATGCCCGGCGAAGCCTCCAAAGCCCTGCGCGCCCAACTTGACCAGCAATGGAGCGACTATGCCGGCGAGCTCAAAAACCTCACCAGCGCCTTGAAGACCCAAGGCTTTACCGACTTGCAGCCGGTGGCCGACCTGGCCACGCGCAACCAGCAGTTGATTGCACTGAGTAGCGAGCTGTACAGCAAAATTCAGCAGGAAAGCGGTCTCAATGTCCCGCCGCTGACCCAGCAAAGTCGCGAGCAGAGCCTGCTGATGCAAACCATCGCAGTGGACTACGCTTCACGCAGCGCCTCAGTCGGTGGAACTTTCATCGGTGGTAGCGGCGAAAACCAATCCATCGACGAACTGGTTAATGAGTTTGCGGGCAAGCTAACCAGCATGGAGAGCGCGCCGCAGAACACTCCACAGATCCGCCAGTCGCTGAGTGGGATCAACACCAAATGGCGTTATATCGAAAAATCGCTGAAGAATTACAACGAGAACTCTGTGCCTTTCGTGGTCAACAAGTACTCGGACAGCATCATCGATGGCCTTGAAGGGGTTTCCGCAGAAT
>JBOICE010000066.1:0-5716 GCA_050739815.1 Pseudomonas sp.
TCAACAACAGGGATTGGGTGAGGTTCATGGTGCCACTCCTGGGGTGTGACTCAGCGGTTGCAGTAGGTGATCGGAAATCCGCATCAGGCTCATAGCCGCCACTCCAGGCCGGCGAACAGGCTGCGGCCATCGCCCGGTAGGAATTGCGCGCTGTCCCGGCCTTTGGCATCGGCGATCACGCCGGTGGTAGCGACGTAGGTCTTGTCGGAGAGGTTGCGACCTTCGACGAAGAAGCCGAAGCCCTGGCTCGGCCGATAACCGCCCTTCAGCCCCCAGATCACATAGCCCTCGGCATACAGGGTTTGCGCCTGGTCGACGTTGTAGTGAGTCGGCGCCCACTCGAAAGTCGGGCCGGCATACCAACCTTCCTGCTGCCACAACGCCTCGCCCTTGATGAACTGGCGAGGCGCGCCGGCCAGGCGGTTGTCACCGTAGACAGCGTCGTTGTCGAAGCGAAAATCGTTGAACAGGTACTGGCCGCGCAACACAACCTGCCCGAGCGTCAGCGCCCCACCCAGTTCGATGCCCTGGTGGAGGGTGCGGTCGGCGTTGATGGTCCCCAGCGGCTGACCATTACCGTCGTTGAGCGCCAGCAGCTCATCGCGGATTTCGCTGCGATAGACCGCCAGGTCCAGATCGAGGTTGTCGCGATTCCAACGCAGGCCGGCTTCCAGCGTGTTGGCTTGCTGTGCGTCGTTCTTGGTCACCACCTGGCCACCCGTGAGTTCGCTGAAAGTCGGCGGCTCGAAGCTCTGGCTGAAGTTGCTGAACAGCTGCACGCCCTCGGCCAAGTCATGGCGCAGACCGATACGGCCCACACGACCCACATAGGTTTCGTTGAACGACTCATCCTGCGGCAAGCAGAAGGTCGTGACGAAGGCATTGCACTTGAAGCGGTCGTCGACATCGCGCTCCTGATGCAGCCAGGCCAGCCCGCCGAGCAGCGCCCAGCGTTCGGCCAACGGCACTTCCAACTCGCCGAAGGCATTCAGGTTGCGGGCGGTCTGGTGCAGTTCGTTGACCTTGCGGCCCTTGTGCCCGCTGAGGTTGAGGTAACGCGAGTCCCGGTTGCGCCCCTGGCTGGCTTCGACACCGCCAGTCCAACGCCAGCCCTGCTGGTTTTCCCACTTGTGCGCCAGACGCATACCGTAGTCTTCGCTGTTGATGTCCAGAACCTGGAAGATCGGGTGCCACAGCGACTTCTCGCTGTAGTAACTGGACAGCTCCAGGCTGTGGCCGTCATCCAGTTGCAGCGTGGTGATATTGCCGATGCGGTTGAGGTCGAAGTCTCGGTGCTGGTCGCCGCTGATGCTGCCGGCCGATGCTTGTTCAGGATCAGCGCGCAGCTGCGCCTTGGTCAGGTTGCCCGGCAGCTCGGAGTCGGTCTCCACGTGGGTCAGGTAGACGCGGGTGGATAGCCGCTCATTGATACGCCCGCCGAGGTTGGCGAAGTAGCGCTGGTTGTCCTGCTTCGAGTGGTCGCGAAAGCCGTCCTGGGCCGAATCGGAAATGCTCAGGTAAGCATCCCAGTCGCCGAAGTCCTCGGCGAAAGCGCCGAACATCCGGTGATAGCCGAAGCTGCCGCCCTCGTAGCGCAGGTCCGCCGGTGGCGCGGTCTTGCCGGTCGGCGTGACGAAGTTGATCGCCCCACCGAGGTTGGCCGCGCCATAGCGCCAGGCGTTGGCGCCGCGCAGGACTTCGATATGGTCGGCGGCCAGCGGCTCGATGGCCTGGAAGTCGAAGCTGCCGTCGGCCAGGTTCACCGGGGCGCCGTCCTGCACCAGCAGCAGGCCACGGCCATGGAAGGTGCGTTGCAGGCCCGAGCCGCGGATCGATAAGCGCGCCTCTTCGGCACCGAAGCGCGGCTGGATAAACACCCCGGTGGCCAGACCCAGGGCATCCTGCAGGGTGCTGCTGCGGCCGGTCTTGTAGGTTTCGGCATCGACTACCGATGCGCCGCCGGGAATATGCGCGAACTCGGCACGCTTCTCGGCCAGCGTTGCGGCCGTGGGGTCTTGCTGGTATTCACCCGAAACGTTGATCTCATCGAGCTCGACGTGCTCGGCCTGGGCCAATGGCGCCACACCGGCGCCCAGCGCGAACAGGCTCAGGATTGAAAGATGCCGCATACCGCTCTCCTCAAATTCTTCTTGTAACTTTCCCTTGGCTATCCCTGGCCACTGCGCAGCTGTCGCACCAGGCCACAGCAGCCCAGCGGGCTCAGGGATAGAACAGCGAATACTCGGTCACGGTTGCAGCGGATGAGGCTTTGCCAAACCCGCGCAACCGCTGGCAGTGACGGCGCCCTAGGGCCAAAGCAGACACGCAGAAACGCGCGCCAACAGGCGACTACTGGGGCCGAACAGAGAGCTAGAAGGGGGAGGCGCGGGGGTTGGCCGAGGGCCAGGTATAACGGGGAGGCGCTTTACTGCGGGGTTCATGCGCTGGACGCAGAGTGCTTGGCGCCCGGCGCATCCAGCTGAGGCAGAACAGCAAGGCCAGACCGAGGCTGAGCGTGCCGCACAGTGGGCAACTGAAGGTACTCGACCACGCGCTGTCCGAGACGGCACCAGCACCCGAATCCAGAGTGGGCCCGGAATTGCCCTCGGCCGAGCAGAATGCGCCACCGACACCATTCAGGCTCAAGCCGAGCATTTGCCCATGACCGATACCGCAGGCGAGCACATTGAACAGGACGCTGAAGTACAGCATCCAGGCAATGAGCGAACGATCGGTACGGGCTAATTTCATGGCCGCCACTCTAACATTGCGCCCTCGGATAGCAAGCTCCAGCCTTGCGCTCGACTGCCGCAGCCGGCGCCCCCTGCACTAGCCAGACCACGGCTTCTGTGCCAGCAGTTCGGCGCAGCGGCGTTGGACGAATTCGCGGAGCAAATGCACCGCTTTACTCAGTTGGGCGCGATGAGTGCAGATGAGATTAAGCGGCGCCAGCTCGCCACGCAGCTCAGGCAACAACACCTGCAATCGGCCGGCCTGCACATCGTCCGCGACATCCAGCCAAGACTTGTAAACCACACCACAGCCAGCCACGGCCCAGCGGCGTACCACGTCGGCATCATCGCTGACGCGATTGCCGCCCACCGTCACGCTGTGTTCGCGCTTGCCGTCCTGAAAGCGCCAGCGCTCATGCAACCGCCCGCCGAGCATGTACAGCAGGCAATTGTGCTGCGCCAACTGATCCAGCCGCCGCAGTTCGCCGTGCTGGCGCAGATACGCCGGTGCGGCACAGAGTACTCGCCGATTGTTTGCCGCCAGGGGCAACGCCACCAGGCTGGAGTCTTCCGGCGCGCCATAGCGGATGGCGATATCCACCTGCTGACGATACAGATCGGCCATCCGGTCGCCGAGCAGCAGCCGCAAACTTAACTGTGGATGCTCGCGCTGGAACTCATCGAGCCAGGGCAAGAGCACGTTGCGGCCAAGATCGGATGGCGCCGAGAGCTGCAACACGCCGCTGATGTCGGCCTTGCTCCCGGCCAGTTGCTGTTGACCTTCGTCTAGGCTTTGTAAAGCCGCCCGTGCATAACCGAGGAACTGCTCGCCCTCCGGGGTCAGGCGCAGGCTGCGGGTGGAGCGCACAAACAGCCGTGCATCCAACTGGCGCTCCAAACGCTTGAGCGCCCCGCTGGCAACGGCCGGCGAGACGTCCAAGGCGCGGGCGGCGGCGGACAAACTGCCGAGATCGGCAGTGCGCACGACAATATGCAGGTCATCCAGGCGCAACATGGTTCAGTCCTCTATTTTCAACAAATTGTTGAAGGAGTCTGTATCTCTACCCGGTTTTTCTACTTTGCGAAATAGTCGACCATGGCTCGGCCAACGGAAAAGCCCCGAACTCGCCTCTCTGCAACGCAGAACCTAATTCGCTCGCTTAAGGAGCCCAGATGAAAGCCGTCGCCTACTACCAGTCCCTTGCCATCGATAACCCGGAGTCGCTGCAAGACGTCGAACTGCCGGAGCCAAGCCCTGGCCCGCGCGACCTGTTGGTCGAAGTCAGGGCCATCTCGGTCAACCCGGTGGATACCAAGATCCGCCAAAACGTGCAGCCGGACAACGGCCAGGCCAAAGTGCTCGGCTGGGATGTGGCCGGTGTGGTCAAAGCGGTCGGCAGCGACGTCAGCCTGTTCAAGGTCGGCGATAAGGTGTTCTATGCCGGCGCGCTCAACCGCGCGGGCGCTAACAGCGAGCGGCACGTGGTCGATGAGCGCATCGTTGGGCACATGCCGGAAAGCCTGAGTTTCACCCAGAGCGCGGCCCTGCCACTGACCGCGATCACCGCTTGGGAGCTGCTGTTCGAGCGCCTGCAGATTGCGCAAAACCAAACCGATCAACAGCAAAGCCTGCTGATCGTCGGTGCGGCCGGTGGCGTGGGCTCGATCCTGACCCAACTGGCACGCCAACTCACTGGCCTGACTGTGATCGGCACCGCCTCGCGCGCGGAGACCCAGGCCTGGGTGCGCGAGCTTGGCGCCCATCACGTGATCGATCACAGCCAGCCGCTGGCAGCCGAACTCAAGCGCATCGGCATCGGGCAGATCACCCATGTCGCCAGCCTGACGCAGACCGATCAACACTTCGATCAACTGGTCGAAGCCCTGGCACCGCAAGGCAAACTGGCGCTGATCGACGACCCGAAAACGCTGGACGTGGTCAAACTCAAACGCAAGAGCCTGTCGCTGCACTGGGAGTTCATGTACACCCGCTCGCTGTTCGAAACCCCGGACATGCTCGAACAACACAAGCTGCTCAATCGGGTAGCGGGGCTGATAGACAGCGGGATTTTGAAAACTACCGTGGGCGAGCATTTCGGCAGCATCAATGCGAGCAACCTGCGCCGCGCCCATGCCTTGCTGGAAAGCGGCAAGGCCAAAGGAAAAATCGTGCTGGAAGGCTTTTGATCTGCGCGCCGCACGTTCGCCGGCATCCACCCGACGAATTGCGGCTCGACCGGAGTCAGCGCCGGTGCAGCGCCCTACTCCCCCCGAAGACTGTCGGCCTGACAGGTTGGCGACCGTCAGTCGGCCGATTGATCAGGGTCAAAGAAAGTTCATGGCCGAGGACTAGACTGCACATTCTTCGATCAATATTCGATCAGCGGGAGGCAGCCATGAACATCCTTATTCGTACGCTCTCCAAGCCCCAAGGAACCTGCTGGCAGGTGCGCCTGGGTCAACATGCGGTGACCTTTCGCAGCGAGGCAGAGGCCCGCACATTCGTCACCACCCTCGAAGCGCGGCTACGCGCACCACACGCGCTCCCAGCCATGCAGCACCGGGTCGCGAGTTAACGGTTGAGCGTTGGGTTGGCGCACGATAAGGCCCTGTAAGGATGAAGCGGATCAACACCCGCAAGCTAGGCGAATGACCAAGCGCAGCAGTTTTCACACCGCCTGAGCCCGGGCGGTGAGTTGCGCTATCACCACTGCCGAAACACCACACAAGCTGATCACCAGCGCCATCGGCAGGGCGGTGCCATTGTGTAGCGCCCCGACCAGCGTCGCCGCACCGGCGGCTACACCGAACTGCAAGCAGCCCAGCAATGCCGAAGCACTCCCCGCATTCGCGCCCTGCCCGGCCATGGCGCACGCGGAGGCGTTGGGGATGATGCAGCCGAGGCTGGCGATGCAACCGAAGAGTGGAATCAGTAATGGCCAAAGCGCTAGCGGGCGCAGCGCCGTCAGCCCGAGCAGGATCAA
>JBOICE010000067.1:0-14410 GCA_050739815.1 Pseudomonas sp.
TCCCGGGGATCATGCCGATCACCAACTACAGCAAACTGGCGCGCTTCTCCGACGCCTGCGGCGCGGAAATTCCTCGCTGGGTGCGCAAGCAGCTGGAAGCCTACGGGGATGACGTCGAAAGCATCCAAAGCTACGGCGAGCAGGTGATCACCGAAATGTGCGAACGTCTGCTGCAAGGCGGCGCGCCTGGCCTGCACTTCTACACCCTGAACCAAGCCGAACCTAGTTTGGCGATCTGGAACAACCTCAAGCTGCCACGCTGAGGTTCCCCCCAGGTCGCGCGCCGCTCGACCTGGGGGGTTTACAGCCTGTCGCACAGGCAGGAGACTTGCCCTCTGCTGACTACCCTAAGTCCAGCCAGAACGCAGCCCGTGGCCTGAACGACTGATGCTTTGTACTGTCCCTTGGCTCGCGCAACGATGAAAAACCGTTGAGCGGCAGGAAAGCAGCGCAGTCTCACCGCTCTGTTATACTCCGGCTTCCCGCCAGGCTTACGCCCGGACGCTCGGCCTCCGCGGCCCAGCAGGACCGGACGGGATCGCGCCCCTAAACGCGTTTCGAGCTTGGCAAGATCATCCCATTGGGCCACGCCCTAACTAGACAGGATTACTCATGTCCTTTGCTTCCCTCGGTCTCTCCGAGGCTTTAGTCAGCGCCGTCGAGGCAGCTGGCTACACCGAGCCCACTCCAGTGCAACAGCGGGCTATCCCCGCCGTGTTGCAAGGTCGCGATCTGATGGTTGCAGCCCAGACGGGCACCGGTAAAACCGGCGGCTTCGCCCTGCCCATTCTCGAGCGCCTGTTCCCTAACGGTCACCCTGATCGCGAACGCCGCCACGGCCCGCGCCAGCCGCGCGTGCTGGTGTTGACGCCGACCCGCGAGCTGGCCGCCCAGGTGCATGACAGTTTCAAGGTCTATGCCCGCGACCTCAAATTCGTCAGCGCCTGCATTTTCGGCGGCGTCGGCATGAACCCGCAGGTGCAGGCCATGGCCCGCGGCGTCGACGTGCTGGTGGCCTGCCCCGGCCGCCTGCTGGACCTCGCCGGACAAGGCAGCGTCGATCTGTCCCACGTCGAGATTCTGGTGCTCGACGAAGCCGACCGCATGCTCGACATGGGCTTTATCCATGACGTGAAGAAGGTCCTCGCGCGCCTGCCGGCCAAGCGCCAGAACCTGCTGTTTTCGGCGACCTTCTCGAAAGACATCACCGATCTCGCCGGCAAGCTGCTGCACAACCCCGAACGCATCGAAGTGACTCCGCCGAATACCACGGTCGAGCGTATCGAGCAGCGCGTGTTCCGCCTGCAGGCCAGCCACAAACGCGCCCTGTTGGCGCACCTGGTGACCGCTGGCGCCTGGGAGCAAGTGCTGGTGTTTACCCGCACCAAACACGGCGCCAACCGTCTTGCCGAGTACCTGGACAAACACGGCTTGCCGGCGGTGGCGATCCACGGCAATAAGAGCCAGAACGCTCGCACCAAGGCCCTGGCCGATTTCAAGAACAACGCGGTACGTATTCTGGTTGCCACCGATATCGCCGCTCGCGGCCTGGATATCGACCAGCTGCCGCACGTGGTCAACTTTGAACTGCCGAACATTGAAGAAGACTACGTTCACCGTATCGGCCGCACTGGCCGGGCCGGGCGCAGCGGTGAGGCGATCTCGCTGGTAGCGCCGGACGAAGAAAAATTGCTGAAAGGCATCGAACGCATGACCAAGCAGAAGATCGCCGACGGCGACCTGATGGGTTTCGATGCCAGCACTGTCGAAGCCGAGCGCCCGGAAGTGCGCGAACGCCCGGACGTACGTGGCCCGCGTGGCCCACGCGAGCCGCGTGACCCGAACAGCCCGCGTGGCGGTGGCAACGCTGAGCGCCACGGCAGTGGGCGCAAGGACAAAGGCAAGGATACCGGCAAGGACAAACCTGCCGCCCAGGCCCGTCCGCAGCAGCCTGCCCGCGAGCAGCGTCAACCGCGCACCAGCGCTGCGCCGACGCCTCGCGCCGACCGCGCGCCGGACGAGTTCCTGGATGACGAAATCGACAACTTCGGCAACCGTGCCGACTATGTCAGCCCCTACCAGAACAAGCAGCAAAACCGTGGCCGCCGCCCTGGCGCACCTGCGCCTTCCGGTCCGAGCGCCAGCAATGGGGTTGGCTTAGGTGGCGCACGCCCTGCCGGCCAAGCTCCGCGCCCACAAGGGCAAGGCAAGCCCGCCGGTCCTCGTACGGATGGTGCCGGCCAAGGCAAGCGCCAAGGCCAACCAGGCCGCAGCGGCCAAGGGCGTGATGGCCAGGCCCGGCGTGACGACTCCCGCGGTCGTGGCCCAGGCCGCAGCCCGGCGCGTGACGAACAGCTGCGCCAGGAGCCCGCAGTCAAAGGCCCACGCGACAGCCAGCCACGGATCATGCACAAAGAGTCGAAGATCGATCGTGTGCTGACGCCCGAGCAGTTGGAGCAACTGGATCAGCTGCCAAGCCGCACCCGTGGTGAGAAGCCCGCCTTGCTGACCCGCAACCGCGAGGCCTGAGGCTTCGCGCTGCATTAAAAACACCGGCCTCGCGCCGGTGTTTTTATTGGTCCCGGGCGAGTGATTCAACGCAAGCCTCTATCTGCAAAGTGCAAAACAAAAACGCCGGCCTCAGGGCCGGCGTTTTTGTCTTAAGCGCGGCTAATTACTTGCGTACGCCTTCAAAGGAGATGATCAGCTCAACTTCCTGAGACACTGGACCAAGATCCTTCTGAATCGCGAAGTCCTTCAGCTTGAGCCTGGTCGAGCCTTCTAAGCCCGCGCGGTAGCCACCCCAGGGGTCATCGCCCTGGCCAATCAGCTTGGCCTTGATCACTACCGGCTGGGTAACGCCGTTCAAGGTCAGGTTGCCGGTGATATCGGCAGTGCCGGTACCCGTCGACTTCACCGCGGTGGACACGAAGGTTGCCTGAGGATTCTTGCTGACATTGAGGAAGTCCGCACTGCGAATGTGCTTGTCGCGCTCAGCGTGATTGGTATCGACGCTGGCGGTGTTCATCGTCACCTGAACCTTGCTCGCTTCCGGGTTCTTCTCATCGAAGCTGAAGCTGCCATCGAAATCTTTGAATGTGCCGTACAACCAGCTGTAACCCAAATGGCTGATCTTGAAGTTAACGAAGGCGTGCTGGCCTTTTTTGTCGATAACGTAGTCAGCGGCCATCGCCTGGCCAGCGCTCAGCAGCGCAGTACCGAGGGCCAGAGCAGCCAGGGTTTTCTTCATCGTGAGGCTCTTCAACATTGCGGGTGTCCTTGTGCGGTTGAGGGTCAATCGGCGCTGCGCCCGAGCATTCGTGTCAGGGTGGCATCGCGGTCAATAAAGTGGTGTTTCAGTGCAGCCAAAGCGTGAAAACCGGCAAAGATCACCAGGCCCCACGCCAGATACTCATGCACCAAGCCCGCAACATCCTCCTGATCGGGGATGCTGGTTATCGATGCGGGAACTTCAAACCAGCCAAACACTTCGATGCCCTGGCCGTCAGCCGTGGAGATCAAATAGCCGGAAATCATCACGGCAAAAATCCCCAGGTAGAGCAGGCTATGGCCGACCTTGGCGCTCAATCGAGTCATCGCGCCATAGCTGCTCAAAACTGGCGGTGGCGGGCTGACCAAGCGCCAGAGCGAGCGCAGCAGCATGACCAGCAACAGGGTCAGGCCAAGGCTTTTATGCAATGCCGGTGCGCTGTGATTCCAGGAGCTGTAGTAATCGAGCCCAACCATCCACAGGCCCAGTCCGAACAACCCGAAAACCACCAGCGCAATACCCCAGTGCAGCAGGATGCTAACCAGACCATAACGGGAGGAGGAGTTGCGCAACTGCATGAAGGGATTTCCGTGAAAACGACGGGCTAAGACTAACGGCAAATCTATCGATTAAAAGCAGAAAATCTTGCTTTGAAATATCGAGAAATACGATCCACATGCCGAACCGAACCAAGCCTGAATGTGTGCCGCGATAGGGCGGGAAGTTCAGTGGCCGGCACCCGAACGGTATCTCGGCAGGGATAAACGGCGCTAGGCGTGAGCGCTTCCGCCACGCCTAGCGCGCTTTCAATCGAACAGGTTCGAGAAAAAGCCCGGCTGGTCATCGGCGCTCTTGGCTTTACTCGATCTTGGAAGGGCCGGCGCAACCCCCGGCTCGATCGGCTCGAGCGCTTTACCGGCCAACAAATCTTGCATCTGCATTGCCGCCCGCTGACCGCTGCGCAAGGCGCCCTCCAGCGTGCCTGGGTACAGCGCATCGGTGTGTTCGCCAGCGAAGGCTAGCCGTTGTAACGGTTTCTCCCACACACGCCAGTGGCGGCTGATTTGCCCAGGGCCGAACGCCAGGTAGGCGCCGCCGACAGACGGATCGGTGCTGTAACGACGTATCTCATAGCCGCTGTAAGCGCCCCGTGCCTTCGGATAAAACTTGTGCAGGCGGATCAACACTTGATCGACCATCTGCTTGTCACCGAACGCCTGCAACAGCCGCGCATTATCGCCAGACAGGTTGATCACTACGTTGGCGCCGCCTTTCATGGCCGGCTCGATCCACAACATGCCCAGGCCCTGGTCGCTATAGATCTCACCCGAGAGGCGCGCCTTGCTGTCCCATACCGGCGCCTTGAACTTCAGCATGATCTGGTCGCGCCAGCCATAGTTGGTACTTTTCAACGCGGCCAGATGCGCAGCATCCAAGGCTGGGGTCAGCTGAATCTGCCCCAAGGCGCGCAACGGTACCGCCAGCACCAGGTAATCCGCGCGGTAACCAACCGCGCCAACCTTGACGACCACGCCATCCTGGCCCTGGCTAATGGACGAAACCCGGGCATTGGTCTTGATGGTTTTCAACTGTTTGGCGAAGGCCAGTGCCAGCACCTGGCTACCGCCCGGCAGGCGCGCGGCACGCAGATCGCGATCATCGATGCCGCGATACACTCGAGTTTGCTGCGCCAGATAGAGCAGCGACAAACGCGAAGGCTCGTCATAGCGCGTGCGAATCCGCTGATTCACCAGCAAGCGTGCGGTGCTGGGTAACTCCAGCTTGTCCAACCACTTGGCCACGCTGATCTGATCGAGGGCGAACAGTGTGCTGTTGGCCGCAGGATTTTGCGGATCGCTGATGGAGGCGGCCAAATCATCCAGGATCTTGTCGAAACGCTTGAGCGCGTCGGCTGTCGTCGGTTGTTTCTGCGCCAGTTCGGCGGCGGTGAAATACTGGCCATCGATCAAGTAACCCGGTGTGCGCACGAACTCCGGGGCAGCCAGCGTTTTCAGCTTGAAGCGCTCGAGGTAGGCATTCAGCACCGGCTGCGCTTTCTGGTTGCCGATCCACTCGCTGGTGGCCAGACCCGAACGCCCACCAAGACTCGGCTTGGCTTCCAGGACTGTCACCTGCCAACCCTGTTGCTGCAGCTCATAGGCAGCAGTCAGGCCCGCAAGGCCGCCACCCACCACGATGGCGCTGGGTTGTTTGTCCTTGCCCAGCGCCATCACACCGAACAGCCCCATGGCGATCAACGCCAGCGCGCACAACCCAGTCCGCAACATGCCCTTCTCCCGCCAATACGCCAAGGAACTGCTCTGCGACCCGCAGAGCGTCCTGCAATGGCGCGCAGGATACGCTTGCGCCTGATGACCGGCCAGGCGTGTCCGTCGGGCATCTGCGGGCGCGCGAATGACGATCCGGGTTGTCCCGCGACCAGGCATTGCATAGGCTTGCGCAACTGTTTGCCGGAGCGCCTGTGCGCCCTTGAGTTCAGCCGTCGTCTGCTGGACTGAGTCTGAGTTCCGAGGAGAGTTGAAATGGGCCTGAATGATCAGTGGATGCAGCGCGACCTGGCCGTGCTTTGGCATCCCTGCACCCAGATGAAAGACCACGAACAGCTACCGCTGGTGCCGATCAAGCGCGGCGAGGGTGTCTGGCTGGAAGACTTCGAGGGCAAGCGCTACCTGGATGCGGTCAGTTCCTGGTGGGTCAATGTATTCGGCCACGCCAACCCGCGAATCAACCAGCGGATCAAGGATCAGGTCGACCAACTGGAGCATGTGATCCTCGCCGGCTTCAGTCACCAGCCGGTGATCGAACTGTCCGAGCGGCTGGTCAAACTCACCCCGGAGGGACTGACTCGCTGTTTCTACGCCGATAATGGCTCTTCGTGCATCGAAGTCGCGCTGAAGATGAGCTTTCACTACTGGCTCAATCGTGGGATGCCGGCCAAAAAACGCTTCGTCACCCTGAGCAACAGCTATCACGGTGAAACCATCGCGGCGATGTCGGTGGGCGATGTCGCGCTGTTCACTGAAACCTACAAGGCGCTGCTGCTCGACACCATCAAAGTGCCAAGCCCGGACTGTTACCTGCGTCCGCAAGGGCTGAGTTGGGAGGAGCACTCGCGCCTCATGTTCGCCCAGATGGAACACACCCTCGCCGAGCATCACCAGGACGTCGCGGCAGTGATCATCGAGCCGCTGATCCAAGGCGCTGGCGGGATGCGCATGTATCACCCGGTGTACCTCAAGTTGCTGCGCGAGGCCTGCGACCGTTATGGCGTACACCTGATTCACGACGAAATCGCCGTCGGCTTCGGTCGCACCGGGACGCTGTTCGCCTGCGAACAGGCCGGCATCCGCCCGGACTTCCTCTGCCTGTCCAAGGCCCTCACCGGTGGCTACTTGCCGCTGGCTGCCTGCCTGACCACCGACGATGTCTACGACGCCTTCTACGACGACTACCCGACCCTGCGCGCCTTCCTTCATTCGCACAGCTACACCGGCAACCCGCTGGCGTGCGCGGCGGCGCTAGCGACTCTGGATATCTTCGAGCAGGACAACGTCATCGAGAATAACCGAGCGCTGGCCACACGGATGGCCACGGCCACCGCGCACCTGGTCGATCACCCTAACGTCGCCGAAGTGCGCCAGACCGGCATGGTCCTGGCCATCGAAATGGTGCAGGACAAGGCCAGCAAGACACCTTATCCCTGGCAGGAGCGACGTGGCCTCAAGGTCTTCCAGCACGCCCTTGAGCGTGGCGCATTACTGCGTCCGCTGGGCAGCGTGGTGTATTTCCTGCCGCCGTATGTGATCACCCCGGAGCAGATCGACTTCCTCGCCGAAGTCGCCAGCGAAGGCATCGACCTCGCCACCCGCAGCAGCATCAAGGTGCCGGTCAGCGGCCGGCATCCCAATTTCAGGGATCCCGGCTAATCGCGACCATGCATAGGCTGGGTGACGCGTAATGCCGCCCGGCTTTGTCCCTTTACTGCTGGATTTCGCAGCTTCTGCCCAGCCCACGAACTCGGAAACCGTCTTAAATCTATGCGCCTTTCCCGTTTTTTTATCGATGCCCCCTTGAGCCTCGGCGAACACGAACTGCCTGAAGCCCAGGCGCACTACATCGGTCGCGTGCTGCGCATGAGCGAAGGTGCCGCCGTGCAGTTGTTCGATGGTTCCGGCTCGGAATTCCTCGGCGAATTGATCGAGGTCGGCAAAAAACGCGTGCGCGTCAGCCTCACCGAAAGCCTGACAGGCCAGCCGGAATCGTCTCTACACGTGCATCTCGGCCAGGGCTTGTCACGCGGCGAGCGGATGGACTGGGCGATTCAGAAAGCCACTGAACTGGGCGTCGCGCAAATCACCCCAATCGTCAGTGAACGCTGCGAAGTGCGCCTGAAAGACGAGCGCGCCGATAAACGCATGGCGCACTGGCGCCAGGTGGCAATCAGCGCCTGCGAGCAATGTGGGCGCTCGCGGATACCGTTGATTCATCCGCCACTCAGCCTCGCAGAGTGGCTCGAGCAGACCCAGGCCGAGTTGAAGCTGGTGCTGCATCCGGTCGCTGAGCCGCTGGCCAGCCATGCCAAGCCCAACACGCTGGCCTTTCTAATTGGCCCGGAAGGTGGGCTGTCGGACGCGGAAGTCACGCAGGCACAAAAAACCGGCTTCCACTCCGCCCGCCTTGGGCCACGGGTGCTACGCACGGAAACCGCGCCAGTGGTGGCCTTGGCTGTCGCTCAGCAGCTGTGGGGAGATTTTTGACCGAGTCCAAGAAAGCCCGCAAATGCGGGCTCTTCTTGTCTGGCGAACGACTTAGATCAGGCCGGCGTCTGCCAGCATCTGCTCCAGTGCGATCAAATCTGGAATCTTCGCCACGTCCTCGCCAAAGCTGACCGCAGCCAATTCCAGCGGTGCCAGCGGCACATTCGCGCGCGGCAACTCGGTACCGACCTTGAGCGAGCGCGGAATCCCCTGCACCAACAGCGCGAGAAACTTCACTTTGGGTCGACCGCCCAAGGCGTTGATCACAGCCACTCGCGCGCCCGGGCGAATCTGCGGCTGACCATCGCAAGCCGCTTCGAAGGACAACAGTGGCAGCGTCAGGTCACGCCAGGCCACCTGCCCCAGGAACCACGCGGGCATGCCTGGAGTCACTTGCGGTGCACGGTAAGGAATCAGCTCGGCCACAGCCACGTTCGGCAGCAGCAAGGTACGATCCGCCAATGGCACCAGCAGCCCAGTCAGGCTGGTCACGCTATTGGGTAGGGTTGCAGCTTGGCTCATCGGAATGTCCTGTACGCGGCAACGCGCGGCTTCAGCCGCACTGCGCCGCCAAATGATTGACCAGCGTCTCCGCCAGCTCGCGCGGGTCGCCACTGTAAGCGCTATAGCCGCCTTCGCGCAGGCTGTCCGGCATGCTCGGGCAAACGCAGCTATCCGCACGCTGGGTCCAGATCTCGCCGCCCTGGCGGCGCACATAGGCCGCCGCGGCGCTGCCGTCGCTGCCCATGCCGCTGAAGGCAATGACCCCGCACAGGGCACCAAAGTGTTGCGCCAGATTGAGCATCATCTGGTCGATGGACGGGCTGTAGGGCTCCGGCCAACCACGCTCGGCGATCTGCATGGCGCCGCCTTCGGCAAAACCGAGCTCGTGCACAATCGGTGCGACCACCACTTCGCCACAACGCACAGCATCCCCCTGCCTGGCAGGGTTCACATGCCATTGGCTATGCCGTCCGACCGCTTGCGGCAACGCTGTTTCGAAGCTGGCATCGATATGCTGGGCATAAATAAACCCGATCGGCAGCCCCCCCGGCAAGGCATCGAGGAAGGCCTTGACCGCAGCCGGGCCACCCATTGAAGCCGCCAACAACCATACCTGCCGCGCTGGAGCTCCGGCCACCAGCGGCGTATCCGCCAGCGCGCGGGGCAAATCCAGACGCGCCGGCCGCGGGGCCTCGCCTAGCAGCGCTTCCAGGCTTGGACCGACAGCCTGCGTAGGGTCTCCCACCAGCCGCTTGAGCTTGCCAACCAGACGCCGCTCCCAGCGCGGGTAATGTTCGGAATGCCGCTCCGGCGCATGGCCTTCGCCGAACAACACCGGGGCGCTGGCGCACTCCAGCAGGCTATCGATCAATGGCGAATCTTCCGACTGTGCCAGATCGACCAGCCACAGATCAGCGTCACAGGCGGCCAACGCCGCTGCATCGAGCCGCGCCGGGTCATTGTTCAGTACAACGTTATAGCCGTTGCCCACCAGCGCCTGCTGCAACACATGGCGTTGCAGCGAGGTATCGGCAAGCACGGCGATGCGAGCAGCAGTTTTCTCAGTCATATCCGTTTGACCAGTTGCGCAATGGTTTCGAGCAGCAAGGACTCTTGGTACGGCTTGCCGAGGTAGTCGTTGACGCCGATGTTCATCGCCCGCTCACGGTGCTTCTCACCGGTACGCGAGGTGATCATGATGATCGGCAGATCTTTCAAGCGCTCATCGTGACGCACCAGGGTGGCCACTTCAAAACCGTCCATGCGCGGCATTTCGATGTCCAGCAGCATGATATCGGGCCTGTGCTCCTGCAGCAGGGAGATCGCGTCGACCCCGTCCTTGGCAGTCAGCACGTTCATGCCGTTACGCTCCAGCAGACGGCTGGTGACCTTACGCACGGTGACCGAGTCATCCACCACCATCACCAGTGTCGGCCGCTCGACTTCGAGCTCCACGGGCAAGGCGGTACGGCTCGCGGTGCGCGGCAGCAGTTGGGTCAACAGGTGGGCGTGCAGCACCCGGATAGTGGCCAATAGATCGAGAATCACCACCACTCGACCGTCTCCGAGGATGGTCGCACCGGAGATGCCATGCACGCCGGCGAACTGTGGACCAAGGCTCTTCACCACGATTTCGCGCGAACCGGCCAGGGAGTCCACCTGCACCGCCACCGCGTGCTCGCTGGAGCGCACCAGAATCACCGGCAACGGCAGGCTCTGGCCAACCAGTTTCGGTTGCTGACCATTGTTCAACAGATCGCCGAGGTAGCGCAGTTCATAGGCCTGCCCGGCGTACTCGAAGCGCGGCGCATCCGGCTGATAGTACGCCTCCAGCTCGTAAGGCGAGACCCGCACGATCCCCTCGATGGTGTTCAGCGGAATGGCATAGAGGTCTTCGCCAGACAGCACCATCAGCGCGCGGTTGACCGACACGGTAAACGGCAGGCGAATCCGGAATACGGTGCCCTCGCCCAGAGTCGAGTCGATGCTCATGGAGCCGCCGAGCTGCTTCACCTCGGAGTGCACCACGTCCATGCCGACGCCGCGTCCGGAAATCTGCGTGACTTTTTCAGCCGTGGAGAAACCCGCCTCCAGAATGAATTGCAGAATCTCGTGATCGGTGAGATCGGAGTCGGCATCCATCATGCCGCGCTCAATGGCCTTGCGCCGCACCGCGTCGAGCTTGATACCACCGCCGTCGTCAGCGAGGGTCAGAACAATATCGCCGCCCTCACGAGCAAGGCTCAGGCGGATGCTGCCCTGCTCCGCTTTACCGGTGGCACGGCGCACTTCAGCCGACTCAATCCCATGGTCGACGGCATTGCGCAGCATATGCTCCAGCGGTGCGACGATGCGCTCCAGCACCGTGCGGTCCATCTCACCGTCGGCGTTGCCAACGATAAACTCGACCTGCTTGCCGAGCTCACTCGCCACCTGTCGCACGATGCGCCGCAAACGCGGCACCAATCGATCGAAGGGCACCATGCGCGTACGCATCAGGCCTTCTTGCAGCTCTGTGTTGACCCGCGCCTGCTGCAGCAGCAGGGTTTCCGCGTCGCGGTTACGCGCCGCCAGGGTTTCTTTCAACTCCAGCAAGTCGGATGCCGACTCGAACAGTGCGCGCGAGAGCTGCTGCAGCTGCGAGTGTCGGTCCATCTCCAGCGGGTCGAAGTCTTCGTAGCCGACGCGCTCGGCCTCGGCTTGATAGCGGCTGATGATTTGCGACTGGGTTTCGATATCCAACCGGCGCAATTGGTCACGCACCCGGTCGATGGTGGCTTCCATTTCGCCGAGCGTGAAACCGAAGTCGCTGACCTGTTGCTCGACGCGGCCACGGAAGATCGAGGTCTCGCCCGCCAAGTTGACCAAGCCCTCCAGCAACTCCGCCGGAACCTTGACCAATTCCTGCGGGGCACGCCGGGCGGCAGCCTCCAGCGCGGCTTCTTGGGCGCGCCGGACGAACGGCAAGACCTTCGCCGCCAGCGGCACGGCCGGCAGATTGCTGGCGGCCACGATGGGGCTGCTCAACGCATGGGGCGCATGGGGCTGCGTGATCGGCTCGGGCTGGGGTTCAACCTTCGAGTCACCGGCAAGCTCCGCCGCCAGGCTCTCATCCATGCGCTGGCGCAAGTGGTCGAGCTCGCGCTGCAGGCCCTCAAAACCGGACTGCACATCCAGGAACAGACTCTCCGGCCAAGGTGCACCCTGCTGTTGCGCCTCGGTCAGGTGTTGCTCCAAGTCATGGGTCAGATCACCCAGGCTCTTCTGCCCGGCCAGCCGCGCGCCACCTTTCAAGGTGTGCAGGAGGCGCAACATCTCGTCGATGGCGCCGCCATCGTCACGCTGCTCTTCCCAACGGCCAATGGCGCTTTCCATGGCCTCCAGCAGGTCGTCAGCTTCCTCGAGGAAGATGTCGAGAATATCGGTTTCGGCGTCTTCAGCGTGTGTATCGACAGCGGCCTTCAGGTGCACGCTGGACGGTATGCTCAGTTGCTCATCAGGATTCGCGCGAAAACGCCGAATGGTCTCGATCAGCGCCTCTCCGCTCGGCACCGCACGCTTGTCGCGCACCGCCTCGAGCATTTCAGCGAGCCGATCATGGCAAGCCTGGAGCAGGTCAAAGAGCTCAGGACTGGCGCGCAAACGCCCATCGCCAAGCCCCTCGTAGAGAAACTCCAGTTCATGCGCCAGGTCGCCGATCTCACGGATCTCAGCCATCCGCGCGCCACCCTTGAGGGTGTGGAGATCGCGTTGCAGAGACTCGAGTTCGAGACTGTTATCGAGGTCTTCCTTCCAACGCTGCAGGGCCGCGCTGGAGCTATCTATGATGTCGAAACCTTCCTCCAGGAAAATTTCCACCAGCTCGGGATCGCGATCATCAACGAAAGCCGACGCCACCGATGCTGGAACGCCGTGCGGTTCGGCCCACTCAAGCAGCTCGGCGGGCTCTGGCTCCTGGGCAGCACTAAGCTCGATCGGTTCAGCCAGCGATAACTCTTGCGGCTCATCGTTCAGCGTTGAGCTGGACTCGTCGGCCAACTCGTTTTCCAGCGGCGCTAACTCAAGCTCAAAACCGTCTTCCACTGACAGCTCAAGCTCAAGCTCGGCTTCGGCTTCGGCTTCGGCTTCGAAGTCAGGCTCGGGCATGACAATCGCCGCCGACAAGCTTTGTGCACCGCCCTGACGGAAACCACGAATCGCCTGGATCAACTCGACGGGATCGTGCAGCGGGCGCTTGGCCTGCAACTGCTCCAGCAATACGGCCAGATGGTCGTGGCTCTGTTGCAGCACGCCCTTCAACACCGGCGAATAGCTGTAACGCCGATCCACCAGGCCTTCGTACAGCGCTTCGAGTTCATGGGCCAGATCGCCGATCGGGCGAATCTCAGCCATCCGCGCCCCACCTTTAAGGGTGTGCAAATCACGCTGTAGAGAGGACAGCGCGAGATTATTGTCCGGCTCACTCAGCCAACGCTCCAGGGCCTGACCTGCGCTTTCGAGGATATCCACTGCCTCTTCGAGGAAGATCTCGACCATTTCCTCGTCTAGTGGGTCATGCCTTACCACCGGGGTTTCTTCCACGGCTACCCACGGCTGTACTTCGAGCGCTAAATCCGTGCTCTGATCCTCTGACTCCGAGAGCTGAATCGGCTCGCCGAGGTTCCATTCGGCCATTTCCAACTCGGCAGTCGCCGCATCCAATTCGACGACTTGCAATTGTGCACCGGCATCCGCCGCCAGCAAGGCCAAGGCTCGCGGGTCTACGGCCTCACGCAGCAGTGCACGCAAGGCCTCGACGCGCTCAGGTTGCGCGCTGACCTGCAGCCCTGCAGCGACCTGATCCATCATGCTGACCAGTGCTTCGTGCGCACTTTCGGCCTCACTGAAGAAGCGTTCACTAACGGCCAAGCTGCCTTCTTCGACTGCACCGTAGAGATCCAGCAAGGCTTCACAGAGCTCATCGATCTGCGGCAGCTCGGCCATCTCGGCGCCACGGCCCAGGGTAGTCAGCTCGTCGAGCAGAGCACTCAGCTCCTGACGTTCCGATGGATGCTCGCGCCAAAGGCGCAACAGATCCTCGGCATCCAACAGGATATCCATGCCTTCGGCGAGAAAGATGCCTATCAGTTGCGGATCTCGACTTTCGCCTTGACTGCTCTGACGCGCACTTTGCGCGGTTTCCAGCCGGTCCTGGTGCAATTTGTGCGCCCGTTCGAGCAGCTCGGCGGCCCCCTCAATGGGTGCTAATGGCTGCTCTTCCAACTGCTCCAGACCACGACGGAACAGCTGCTCGGCACTGTGCAGCAACTCTGCCTCGGCCAGGTCCATCGGGATCAGGTTGGTCTTGAATTCCTTGACCATTTTTTCCAGCGGCGTAGCGATCTCGGCAATCGGCAGAATGCCGGCCATGTACGCACTGCCCTTGAGGGTATGCAGGGCTCGCTGCAGATCGTCGGTGACCGGTTGCGGCAGCTCCTGGGCGCAATCGGCGAGAAACCCGACCAAGGTATCCAGATGGGTTTCCGCCTCATTGCGGAAAATCTCGATCAACTGCGGATCGAGAACCTCAGCCACTGGCTCCACCGCCGATGCAGCCAGCGGCTCGCCCACTGGTTCGGCTGCCTGCTGGGAGACCGGGGCGTCATTTTTGGGGAGGCTCTGGCCCTTGGCCAAGGCATGGGCGGTGGCGGCCAAACGGTCGACATCATCGCGCTGACGCTGAGCTTTGGTGGCGAACTCATCCACCAGTGCCGGCATCAACTCGACTACCTCGACGATGACTTGCTGGACGTCATCGCCGGGCTGAATGCTGCGCTCCAGCACTCGATTGAGCAGGTTCTCGATAGACCAACCCAAC
>JBOICE010000068.1:0-9632 GCA_050739815.1 Pseudomonas sp.
GATATGTTGTTTATTCATGATTCCGGTCATTTTTGCAGCGAGACACAGCCCAAGGCGGCGGCCGTTAGTCGACCCCAGGCACAGTGTGTCGGTAACCACAGGGCTTTATGAAGCGCTTTTGAGTTCGCGGGTTCGCGCGCTACAGTTGCCAGCGCTTATCACCTGGCTACTCACGGCCAAGCTTGCACAGACCAATCCAACCGGCAGGAGCCCCCATGAAAATCGTTCAGGCAAGCACTGGGCTGATCGTCATACTCGCGTTAGCCGCTTGCGGGGTCGGGGAGACTGCCGCAACGACGGCCCTGCAGGCCAAACAAGCAGAGCAGGCGCAGCAGCAGATGACCCAGCTCAAACAACAGATCGAGCAAGCCAACGCAGTGAATAACCAACGCCTGCAGCAGGCCACTGAAAACGCGCAGTAAGAAGCAGCGCAGCGACACTGATTACCCCCGGTGACGCTGCCTTAGCTGGAGAATAGCGGGCTGTAATTGGCTGCGATCCAGCGCCGGGGTTAAGCGACTTATTTCTACTTAAGCGCTCGCTCATGAGGCCTTAGGCGGATCGCCCTTGAGCGCTTTGCCGGTGGCGTCAGCATCGCACGACGTCATGCGTGCGCCTGCACCCTTGTTCAGGTCGTCCATGAAGCTTTTCGTACCTGACCTAGGGCCGGTTGGCGGGCACCAGTGATAGCTCGACCGGCTGGCCTGGGTTATGGATGCGTAACTGAAACTCGTCGCGGCTCAACTTCAGTATCTCGGCTTGGTAGGGCTGCCCCTCCTCGATCATGGTCAACCCTGCGCCTTCGGATTTCCAGCTGCCGAAAGCCGGTTTGTTATTTGCGGAGGCCAGTACCAGCGTCCCATCCGAGAGAAACACATAGAGCATGCCGCGAGCGACTGTGCTCGACTCGCTGACGCGCCAGACCTGGTTGATAAAGCTGACCTTGGCCGGTGCGATTGGCTCGGAACAAGCACTGAGAGCCAAGCCGGCGATGATTGCCAGAGTGAGATTGCGAAGGGTCTGCGAGTACATTGATTTAAGCTCCATCCAAGGTTTGATCTCACCCGCGCGCGCGATGCGCGCCGCCAACAAATGCCTTGCTCGAACCTGGGTTCCCCTAGCGTTCAGGTTTGCCAATCTGCACTAGCTAACCGATAGAACCCAGCACTGACGTAAGCGGCGAAGCCTCATGTTGCCGGCATCCCGCCTACACTTAAAAGGGTCAATCCGGGCCGACGCCACGAGCATAGGTGGCTTACCCATGAGGTGGCTTTGGACGGTTCCGCGTCACTGCTGGGCGGCGTTGTATGTGGCTCGATTGGGCTGAGTTATTTCATCCAGGTAAAGCAGCAGGATCACCCGATTGCCCTGCTCGCGGGCGTCGCCCCGATGGGCTACAGCTATTTCGTTACCGACCCGTATTGGCTGCTGGCAATCGGCAGCGGGTTGATGGCATTGCCACGAGTTATCCGACCCTGAACCCGGTACGTGCCGGGCGTGCCACTTAACGCCTGCGAACTACCCAGGTGTTCCCGACTCAAAAATCAAGCAAGCCCTACAGGCAAACCACAAGGAACGACACCATGTACAAGCAAATCCTAGCGGCTTTTTGTGTACTGGCTGCAGTGACTGGTTGCGCCAGCAAGCTGGAAAATCCGACCGACTACCTGACCTACCGCGACGAACCGTTAGCGAAGAATGTCGAGAAAGGCATGACCAAGGCTCAGGTGCTGAGTATCGGCGGCACGCCCTCGACAGAATTGCGGCGCACCGAGAGTCCCGGCACCTGCAACAACTACATTTTGAATAAGGATGGCCATCAGCAGCCCTATTACGTCAGCTTCGACGCGGACGGCAAAGTGGACGGCAAAGGCTTTATGACGTGCCGGGACATGGAGAACAACGAGATCGCGAAAAAGCGTCCCGTGTATGAAGGCGGCTACTAGTTAGCGCCGGCCCCTCGAAGTAATAGCCGACTGACCATGCCCCGCCTCACGACGCAAACCCAGGGCGCATATGGTTGGCGACTGCCAGGGTGATGAGATGGTCAGCGCAACCTTTCGCTTCTACGAGGAGCTTAACGACTTCCTCCCGGCCGAACGCCGCCGGGAGGCCTTCACCTGTGTCTGCGCGCGCGCGGCCACCTGCAAGCACATGATCGAGGCGCTTGGGGTGCCGCATACCGAAGTGGAACTGGTGCTGGTCAATGGCGAGTCGGTGGGCTTCGAGCGGCTGCTGGCGGACGGTGACCGCGTGGCGGTCTATCCCAAGTTCGAAACGCTGGATATCAGCCCGCTGCTCAAGGTCCGCGAGCGACCGCTGCGGGCTTTGCGCTTCGTCGCCGACGCCCATCTCGGCGCACTCTCGCACTTGTTGCGCATGGCCGGCTTCGACACCCTATACGACAACCATTTCCGCGACGAACAGATCGCCGCCCTGGCGGCTGCCGAAGAGCGCATCGTCCTGACCCGCGACCGTGAACTACTCAAACGCAAGGTCATCAGCCACGGCTGCTACGTACACGCACTCAAGCCTGTGCAGCAGCTGCGTGAGCTGTTCGAACGCCTCGACCTGGCGCGCAGCGTGCACCCCTTCAGCCTCTGCCTGCACTGCAATGCGCCCTTGCACAGCGTCGACAAGGTACAGATCGTCGAGCAACTACCGCCCTCTGTACGCGAGCACTACCAGCACTTCCTGACCTGCGAACGCTGTCACCGCTTGTACTGGGAAGGTTCGCACTGGCGCAGCATGCGTGCGCTGCTCACGCCCTTGCTGGATGAAACCTATTCGGTCGACAGCCCCCGCTCACTCAACCAGACCGGGTTGAACAGGCGCTGAAAGTAGAGCCCGCCACGGTCGCACAGCAGGGTCACCACGGTATGCCCGGGACCCAGCTCGCGCGCCACCCGCACGGCGGCGACCACATTGATGCCCGAAGAACTGCCGAGGAACAAACCTTCCTCACGCAACAGGCGGTAAACCATGCTCACGCAGCTCTGGTCATCGACCTGCACGGCGCCATCGATCGGCGTGCCCTCCAGGTTGGCGGTGATCCGCGTGGTGCCGATGCCTTCGGTGATGGAGCTGCCCTCGGCCTGCAGTTCGCCACTCAATACCCAGTGATAGAGCGCGCTGCCCATAGGGTCGGCAAGCACGATGCGGACCTTCGGGCTGTGCTCCCGGAGATAGCGGGCGACGCCGGCCAGGGTGCCGCCAGTGCCCGTGGCGCAGACGAAGGCGTCAATCCGGCCCTGGGTATCACGCCAGATCTCCGGCCCGGTGGTCTCGTAGTGCGCTTGGCGGTTGGCCAGGTTGTCGAACTGATTGGCCCAGATCGCATTAGGTAAGGCTGCAGCGAGGCGGCCAGCGATCTTCTGGTAGTTGTCCGGGTCTTTGTAGGGTTTGGCCGGCACTGGGCGCACCTCGGCGCCGAGCGCCCGCAATAACTCAAGCTTCTCTGGCGACTGGTTGTCGGGAATCACGATGATGCAGCGGTAGCCACGCGCGGCGCTGATATGGGCGAGGCCGATACCGGTATTGCCAGCGGTGCCCTCGACGATTGTGCCGCCGGGGCGTAGCACCCGACGTCGCTCGGCGTCCCGCACGATATAGAGTGCGGCGCGGTCCTTCACCGAGCCGCCGGGGTTGAGGAACTCGGCCTTGCCGAGAATCTCACAGCCTGTCTCGTCGCTGAGCCGACCCAGGCGGATCAGCGGGGTGTTACCGATACTGCCGATAAAGCCTTCACGGATGTCCATGCTGCACCTCCGCCTGACGCACGGGGAAATGCCGTTCTCACTGTTTCAGTCTAGCGCCCACTCGGCGAAGGACACGGCCACGACCAACTCTGGGGCTATTTTCTCCCTGGCCGCTGGAGCTGTTGCAGCAACACGCCGGCGCCACGGGCGAGCAACGGCAGGGTTTTAACGCCGGCCTCCGGTTGCTTGAAAGTGCCGCGCACCTACAGCGGCGGGCGCAGGGCGAGGATACGCAGGCCCTTGGATTCGGGGCCGATGGTCATATCCAGCTGTTCGGTGGTGAAGTTCGCCGTGCCATCGACGTGAATGACCGCGGCCCCGAAACTCAATGAAGGAAGGACCTATTTATTCGGGCTGTTTATCAGACCGTAACGGCGCGCGATTCGGCAAGCGATAGATCCAGATACGCCGCAGGACCGTCGCGAATTGCGCGCTCAGCCGCCCACAGTTGTAGGTCTGACCATAACGCTCGGCGATCTCACGAACCTCACTCGCCAGCGCCGCATAGCGGCGGGCCGGCAGATCCGGATAGAGATGATGTTCGATCTGGTGGCTGAGGTTGCCGGTCAGGATGTGGAACAACTTACCGCCTTGCAGGTTGCTCGAACCCCGTAGCTGGCGCAGATACCAATGGCCGCGCGTTTCATGCTCCAGCACCTCACGCGGGAACACCGCAGCCTGCTCGGTGAAGTGGCCGCAAAAGATGATCGTGAAGGTCCACAGATTACGGATCAGGTTGGCGACGAGATTGCCCAGCAACACCGCCAACCCATTCGCGCCCAACAACAGCGCCAACACCGGGAAGAACAGGTAGTCCTTGCCCCATTGGCGGGCGAGCTTGCCCCTGAACACCTCGAGCAATGGCCGTAGCTCGGCCTTGCTCAGCTTGCCTTTGTAGACCTTATCCAAACGCAAGTGCTGAACCGCCACCGAGTACTGGAACAGCAACGCCTGCACCGTCACCCACAGCGGCTGCCAGCGGTAGAACGGCTTCCAACGCTGCTCCGGGAACAAGCGCACCAGGCCGTAACCGACATCGTCATCCATGCCCAGCACATTGGTGTAGGTGTGGTGGATGTGGTTGTGGGTGTGCCGCCAGAAGTCAGCGGGGCCGGCGATATCCCACTCGTAGCTGCGCCCGGAGAACTCTGGGTCGTTCATCCAGTCGTACTGGCCATGCATGACGTTATGGCCCAGCTCCATGTTGTCCAGAATCTTCGCCAATCCCAGCAGCAGGGCGCCGAGCAGCCAGGTCGGCGCAAACCAGCCAAAAAACAGCAAGCCACGCCCACCCCACGCGCAGGCCCGGGTCGCCCTGCGAACACGGCGGATATAGCGCGCATCCGCCGCCCCCAGATCGGCCTGGGTACGCTGGCGCAGGCCATCCAGTTCGGCAGCGAAGGCATCGAGTTCGCTGCAGCTGAGTTCGCGGTCTTGTCTCATGGCGGTTTCCCTACAGATCCAGCACGACATCGCCCACCGGGGCGCTTACACACAGACGAATGGCTTGCTCGGGCTCACTCAGCAAGACGCCACTGCGCATATCGCGCACCGCGCCACCGAGCAGCCGACACGTACAACTGGCACAGATACCCTGCCGGCAACCATAGGCCGGGCGCAGGCCAGCGGCTTCGGCCTGTTCCAGCAGGCTGCGCACGCTATCCCCCTGGACTTCGCGTCGGGCCTGGGCAAAGCGCAGACGCACGGTGTGCAACGGCTGGTCGCTACTGAGCCGCGGGGGGCTGAAGCCCTCGACCTGCAGCTCCCCGCTGTGCCCCGTACTCAGCCACCAGTGCTGCACCTGCTCGACGAAACCCGCCGGGCCGCAGGCCAACACCTGGCGCTGCTCAAGCGCGGCGCACGCGTGCACATGCTCGGCAGCAAAACGCCCGCTCAACTCGCCGGCCTGCGCCACCTCACCACTCAGAGCCCAACGCACCTGCAGGTTGCTGTGCTGCGCCTGCAAGGCGTTCAGCTCCTCCACGAAAGCCCGTTGCCCCTGTTCGCGCACGTAATGCAGCAAGCTGATCGGAGCACTGAAACCCTGCTCCAAGGCACTGCGCAGCAATCCGAGCAAAGGCGTCAGGCCGCTACCAGCCGCCAGCAGGAGAACGCCTGGCGCCTGCTCCGCCCAATGCAGATCGCCGAACGGCTGACCGAGCTCCAGCACTTGACCGACCGCCAGCCAATCCAGCAGGCGGTTGGAGAGACGGCCACCCGGCTGGCGCTTGATCGCGATTTCCACGCAGCCATCGGCATGCAGCGCCGTCAGGCTATAGCTGCGACTGAGGCGTACGCCGTCGACCTCCAGATACAGCTGCAGGTGCTGGCCCGGCCGAGCCCCACGCCAGTTGCCGTTGGGTTGCAGGGTCAGCGCCAGCATGTCATCCGCAACCCAGCGGCGCGCCGCCACTCGGGCGAACACCCGATTCAACCGCCAGGCCGGATTGAACCAGGCCAATACGGCATCGACGTCAGCCTCACGCAGCCAGCCATGCGCCGTCAGGTAGCGCAGCGGGCGCAATAAGATGGCGCAGCGGCGAACCAGAATGAGCGGGATCACAGACATGTCGACGACCTCAGTGAACAGTTGTTCACTAAACTGCCAGAACCCAAGCAACTCAGTCAACATTTGTTCACTGACCGCAGTTCGAAGCCTGCAAAGCCCATTTGCCAGTGTGCGATCTCGGCAATGCGCGACAGAGCAAAAGGCGTCGGCAAAATTGAATAGTCATTTTTCAGGCAGCGCACTAAAGTTGCGCCGCAACAACCGCCTCCACCGCCGAGAAAATCCACCCCGCATGCCACCTCGCGCCGAACAGAAACAGCAAACCCGCCAAGCCTTGATGGATGCCGCGCGCAACCTGATGGACAGCGGCCGCGGCTTCGGCAGCTTGAGCTTGCGAGAGGTAACGCGCAGCGCCGGCATCGTGCCGACCGGCTTCTATCGACACTTCAGCGATATGGATCAACTCGGCTTAGCGCTGGTGACTGAGGTCGGCGAGACCTTCCGTGAAACCATCCGCGTGGTGCGCCATAACGAATTTGTCCTGGGTGGCGTGATCGACGCCTCGGTACGCATCTTCATCGATGCTGTCACCGCCAATCGCTCGCAGTTCCTGTTCCTCGCCCGAGAACAGTACGGCGGCTCACAGTTGGTGCGTCAGGCACTCGGCAACCTGCGCGAAGGCATTACTGCCGACCTAGTCGCGGATCTCGCCGGCATGCCCAAACTGCAACACCTGGACGCCTCGGCCAACGCGGTGATCGCCGACCTGGTGGTGAAAACCGTATTCGCCACCCTGCCGGAGCTGATCGATCCACCCGCCACGGAGCTACCGGCACACCTCAGCCCGCAAGCGAAGATGATCCAGCAGCTGCGCTTCATCTTCATCGGTGCCAAGCACTGGCAAGGCCTGGGCGACGCACAGAGTTAAGGCGCGCCGAGCAAACCACGCGCTTACGGAAAGTCTGACTCGGCATCTGCATAACCACCTGCGCAGGTTTACGAGCCACTCGACAATTCTCCAGCGATATCGGGCAAAACGATTGGTTACCCTCGCCCTCTCGTCACACCTTTGTCATAGTCTGGGCGTTTGCTGTGCCACGCCCGCTCATCTGGATTGGAAAACACCATGCTGCACTTTGCCCGCTTTCTGCTCGCTCCGTTGCTGCTCATTGTTGCCGCTCTCGCTGGCCTGGCGCTGAGCAGTACACCCACTAACACCCCGGCGGTGCTCGCCACCCTGGGTAGCGAGCCGCTGGTGATTGCCCATCGCGGCGGCCGTGGGCTATGGCCGGAAAACAGCCTGTTCGCCTTTGAGCGAGCCAACGCGCTGGGCGTCGACATGTTGGAAATGGATCTTCGCCGCACCCGCGATGGCGAGTTGGTGGTGATCCACGACGCCAAGGTCAACCGCACCACCAATGGTTCGGGCAAAGTCGCCGAGCTCAGCCTGGCCGAGTTGCAAGCGCTGGACGCCGGCTACCGCTGGACCGCCGACGGCGGCGAAAGCCATCCCTATCGCAATCAGGGCATCCGCATCCCGACCTTCTCCGAGGTGCTGGCGCGCTTTCCGCAGCGGGCCAAGGTAGTCGAGATCAAGGTGCCGGATATCGGCATGGAAGCGCAACTTTGCCAGCTGCTCGAAGCCAGCGGCCAGCGCGACCGGGTACTGGTCGGCAGCTTTTACGACCGCAGCCTGCAAGAGTTTCGCGAAGTGTGCCCAGGCGTGGCCACCTCCGCCGGGCCGGTCTCGGTGCGCCTGCTGGTGGCGTTGAATTGGCTCGGCCTCGGCACGCTGCTGTCGCCCTCGTACCAGGCCCTGCAAATCCCCGAGCGCAGCGGCAGCCTGGAAGTCGCCAGCGACAGCCTGCTGAAAACCGCACAGGCACGCGGTCTCAATGTGCAGCTGTGGACCATCAACGAGCAGCCGGCGATGCGCCATCTGCTCGACATGGGCGCCCAAGGCCTGATCACCGATTACCCGGACCGGGCCCTGCAATTACTCGGTCGCTCGACCCAAGTCAGCGCGCTGAGCGATCAATAGCGAAGCCAGCCCAGGATTGGCTCACCGGCATCAACTCCAGGGTGTTGATGTTGATGTGAGCCGGCTGGTTGAGCACCCAGAAAATCGTTTCCGCGATGTCTTCCGACTGAATCGCCTCGGCGCCCGCATAGGTCGCGTCATAGCGCGCCTGATCGCCACCGAAACGCACCAGGGAAAACTCGCTCTCGCACAGCCCCGGTTCGATATTGGTCACCCGCACACCGGTGCCTTGCAGGTCGCAGCGCAGGCTCAGCGAGAACTGCCGCACGAACGCCTTGGTCGCGCCATACACGTGGCTGCCCGGATAGGGATAACTGCCGGCAATCGAGCCGAGGTTGATGATCCCCGCGCCACGGCCATGGGCGATCAGGCGCGGCAGCAGCAGGCGCGTGCTGTACATCAGGCCCTTGATGTTGGTGTCGACCATGGTGTCCCAGTCATTCAGGTCGCACTTCGGCGCCGGGTCGGTACCCAGCGCCAGCCCGGCGTTATTGATCAGCCCACGCAGCTTGGCGAACTTCGCCGGCAAGGTGGCTATTGCCGCCTCCATCGCGTGCCGGTCACGCACGTCGAGCTCTAACGGGTACACATCGGTGAGTGCCGACAACTCATCGCAGAGCGCCTGCAGGCGGCTCGCGCGGCGGCCACTGAGCACCAGCGACCAACCTGCCTGGGCAAAACGTCGGGCACAGGCTTCGCCGAAGCCGGAGGTGGCGCCGGTAATAAACAGAGTTGAAGTCATGGTGATCTCCTCGATCGGTTGCTCGCCGCGAAGTGCGCTCAGGCACAGGGCAGACGCTGGAAAACGCGCAACAGCGTCAGGCTGCGCGATCAGTAAGGCATAGGTTACGTCATCGTTTTCAGCTTGGCGCGGCCGTACGCAAGCCGATCCGCGCTTGCAATGAGCCATTGATCAAAAAATGTACAGTTTTACCCAGGCCACGCCAGGATGGGTTCAAGCCGAGCTTTACCCACCTTATCCACAGCTCGCTCCACAGGCTCTTGGGATAACTTTTCCACAACCATTCAACTCATGCGCTAAACCGTTGAAAAAGCTGCTTTATCCCTTGACTCAGGAGTGGCTCGCATGCCGCCCATGACGATTCAAAGCGGCTGATCAAATCCTGATCAATCGGCGCAAAGCCGTGCCAGCCATGGGCTCAAGGGATTGCTCCAGCACTTACCCACAGGCCTACCCACAGTAGTTGGGGGCAACTTTACGCAATGCCGCCATCAACAGTGGACAACCTCAATAAACCACTGTTTCGACAGTAAAATACCCAGTGATCAAAAAACCAGCAAAGCCCGCAAGAGCGCTGCCGCT
>JBOICE010000069.1:0-10315 GCA_050739815.1 Pseudomonas sp.
GCTCGTCTGGTTGGTGAGGGCCTTTGGTCGGGGGGTATAGCAGCCATGACGCGTCCTGCTACGAGGCGACAATGAGTGCGATAGCTCAGGTCAGGCCGTTGAGCTGCGTGAGTAAATTCTGCGGGTGGCTGCCGTTCGTTTGTTTGAGTCGCGGGTAAAAATGAGATACTGCCTGGCTAGCAGCGAATGAGCACATGTTTTGACATACAGGCATATCTTGAGCAGTTCTGCTGACGAGTTCTAGCTGAATGGTTATAACAATCTGCGACAAGCCGCATAAAAATAGGCGTCGCATAAGGAAACAGCATGAAGCGTCTCTTGGTGTTGCTTACCATTCTGGCAATTGCTGGCTGCGCTGCGACTTCTGTAGCGCACAAGAAATACGGTAGAAAAGGCCTGCATATCAACTGTTCTGGCCTTACATCTTCGTGGCAAAAGTGTGATGAAGAAGCGGCTACAGCCTGTGGCTTGGCTGGTTACAAGGTCATGGCAAAGTCGGGGGTTGGTGAGGGTGACTATGCAGAAAACTATCCGTTTGGTTTAAATCCTGACGGTTTCTCTAGTCGTAACATGATCGTTATCTGCCGCTAAGCCATGAGTCTTGGCATGGCTGCAGAATGCAATGCATCTACTCGGGTAATGACATGCTTCGGTTTAGTATTCTGACTGTTCTGCTAATCGTCTGTGGGTGCGCGACGGTGAACGAAACCACTACGAAAGATGGTCGTGAGGCTCTCAGCATTGATTGCTCTGGCCAAGCCTTAAAGTGGGAGCACTGCTATGAGAAAGCAATTCAGGCATGTGCTGGCAGCGGCTATGAAGCCGTCGGTAAGAAAGGTCGGCCGGACGTAGACCCGGCTGATAGGGTGCTGGGTATTGAGCCGGGAGCGTTCGCTAGCCGGAGCTTGGTCGTCATCTGCAAGTAGTAATCGCCCGGCTGGGTCGTGACGGCCATAGCGGCGCACGGCTCTCAGTCAGCCCGCAGCCCCTTGGTAGGCGCGTCGAAAGAACCTCAGTATTAAATCTGCAAGCCGATGTCGGCTCCTCGCTATGAATACCAGTCTTTTAGGTTCTTTCTCACCTGTTGCGACGGGATGGTCCTGAGACCATTGGGCCGCGTTCGCAGCATGGCCAAGAATTTTTGGTGATTTTCCGTAAGCGGTACGGTGGATCGCGTAACGAAGAATAAGCCTTTCTGTGTGTGGCTATGATCAGCGCTAGCGCTATAGTTTAAGAAGCTAGCGAGTTGCGGTCGTAGCGTTTAAAACAACAAATTATTTAAGGCTGCATATATGCGGCAAGAGATATGGTCATGGCGAGAAAGCAATGGTTTATAAATTCAAAGCTATATTTTTTCTTGTGATGCTGTTTTCGTTCGGCGCGTTCGCTGATGACGATGAATACAATGCCTGTCTGTTGCAGTACCAGAAAGGTGCTAAAACAAACCTGTCTGCGTATTTCATTGAGTATGCGTGTAGAAAACTTTATCAGGAGGGAGCTTTTCTGCTTGGTAAAGAAAAGGCATATTACGAGTGTTTGCTCAAGAATATCCCTGATGTCGAAAATAGCATGGCGGTTAACCAGATACAAAACGCGTGTAGGCGGCAGTACCTTGAGTAACTATGTACTTCGTTCCTTCCTGTGAAGGGTTGCAATTTTTAGCTTCGCCCTACTGCTTGCGGGGGGCTTTGGTTTGCTCGCCATCAGGCGGGCATGTAGGGCATGACGCCTGCATTCTCTACCAGTTGCTTTCTTATCTCTGTAGATAAAGATCCTGAGCGAACGGATAGCTCGCGACGAACCTCTTCTATCACGAGGCCAAATACTTCTTGGCTGCTCACTTCTTTCGAGCTGATAACGCGGCTATAAACCGTTACATCGGTCGTGTCCGTCAGGGTGAGCACTATGCCGCCATCGGGGCGGGGGTTGCCGAGGGATACACGGAGTGGGTGAAACGCTTTCTCAAGCAGATCAAGATTAATGTGTTGCATGACGGCGCTCCATCGCGAGAGTGGATAGTTGAGACCGTCATGGAACAATTAGGTTCATGCAGTAAGGCTCTTGGCGGCTAACACTTGGCGTGTTCGGTCAATTACTTGCTGCAGTGATCCGGATGAATACTGTTCTGGATACAAACGTTCGCTATGGCGGGCAATGCCGCATTCATTAACGATGGTGAAACTGAAGCAGCCCTTGCGAACGGCTTGGATTTGACAATCGAGTGGGGCGAAGGCGGAGGATAGGGTGCGAATAGCATCCTGAACTTGATGTTGAGTGGACATATTTATTAGGTGTTTCCTACAAATTACGGTTATTTAACCGCGAAAATTAAAAGCTCCGATGGCGCTGGCCAAGTGGGCAGACGGAATGTATCTGATCGGAGCAGGGCCGCAAGATAAAGTTCCGCGCTATCGCGACACTTAGGCTGGCAGGTAGGTACTTAGGAGGGCAGGCGATACCGAGGATAGTTTGAGATCCCGGGGCAGTCCTGATCAATCGACAGGTTGGCTGGGACAGCGTAAATGGTTTCGCAGCAGTCTTTCGCGTTGGAAAAGAGGCTGGCAGAAATCTTTACCTGGGAGCCATCGAGGGCCGGCGCACTTGACGTTAGCAGGCTGCTCTTGGTGAGCGAATCTGCTAAGGGGGTTGGCCTAATTGACTTTCAGCTTGGTACTAATTTTCGTACATTAACCGATTTTCCGGCTAGTGGATACGAGGGGCAGACCGAAGGTATAGGGAAGCCGAAAGAGTCTGTTCAGATGCCAGAGGCTTGGCCGGCAACGGGGAAGTTCGGGCATAAAAAAGCCCCGCCGTAGGGCGAGGCTTTTTGATCAGAGCAGGGAGTCTTAGACTACCTGAACTTCTTCAGCCTGCATGCCTTTCTGGCCTTTAGCAGCCACGAAGGAAACAGTCTGGCCTTCTTTCAGGCTCTTGAAGCCGTCGCTCTGAATGGCTTTGAAGTGCACGAACAGGTCGTCACCGCCAGATTGTGGAGTGATGAAGCCGAAGCCTTTTTCATCGTTGAACCACTTGACGGTACCAGTTTGGCGATTGGACATGGTGTTTCTCCTTGAACAAAGTTAACTACGGTCCTGGAAGAGCCCAGGTCGAGACTGAGTGCAAAGAGTAAAAGGAGTCGTGGAGATGGTTGGATCGAGATCTAACATCAATTGCGATTCGCGGTGACACAAGCAGCACAGTGGCAACACCATACGCGGTTTGGCCCTGAAGTGCGAGCCTTTGTACTGCCGCTAATCTGTTGGCGTGGAGGGGCTTGTCGTTGGGCTTGGGCAAGCCCGAGTTGTCTCTGGCTCAGCACGCAGACGAATTAGCGGTGCGACGATTGGCTATGAGCCTGCACAGCTTCTGGGTGGTTTAGGGGTTCGCGGGCCCGCTGGGTGACGAACCTGACTGCGAGAGAAACTTGCTGAGAAACTGCTTGGTGCGTTCCTCGCGTGGGTTGGCAAACAGGGCCTTGGCTTCTCCTTGCTCGACGATCACGCCCTTGTCGATGAAGATCACCCGATTGGCCACGTCGCGAGCGAAACCCATCTCGTGGGTGACGATGATCATGGTGCGTTTTTCTTCCGCAAGGCTGCGGATGGTGGCCAGCACCTCGCCAACCAATTCTGGATCAAGCGCTGAAGTTGGCTCATCGAAGAGGATTACGTCTGGCTCCATCGCCAAGGCGCGAGCGATGGCGACACGCTGTTGTTGACCGCCAGAGAGTCGTCTTGGGTAGGCGTCTTCCTTGCCCGCAAGTCCTACCTTGGCCAGTAACGAGCGCGCCCGCTCGACTGCGACGCTACGCGATTCTTTCTTGACGACGATGGGGCCTTCTATGACGTTCTCCAGCGCCGTGCGATGGGGGAACAGATTAAAGCTTTGGAACACGAAGCCCACATGTTGGCGCAGAGTTCGGATCAGCTCCTTTTGTTTAGTTAGCGGACGGCTACCGTCGATCACAATATCGCCGACGCGAATGCTGCCGCCGCTGGGTTCTTCCAGTAAGTTCAGGCAACGCAGCAAGGTGGTCTTCCCCGAGCCGCTGGGACCGATGATGGCGACCACCTCTCCCGGTGTCACGTCGAGGTCGATGCCGTTGAGTACGGTTTGACCCTTGAAGGCTTTCCTCAGTTTGCGAACTTCAATCATGCGCGTTTCATGACTCTTGGTTGTGGCGGTTCACCCGTGCTTCCAGGTGGTTTTGCAAGGTTGCCAGTGCGCTCGCGAGTACCCAGTAAATCAGGGCGGCGGCCAGGTACATGGTGAAGATCTCGAAGGTCCGCGCGGTGATCAATTGCGCCTGACGGAACAGCTCCGGCACTTGGATGGTGGCAGCCAGTGCCGTGTCTTTGACCAGCGAGATAAAACTGTTGCCCAGTGGCGGCAGGGCGGTGCGCGCCGCCTGCGGCAGGATGGCTCGGCGCAGGGTTTGCGCAGGCGTCATACCGATACTGGCGGCAGCCTCCCATTGGCCACGGTCGATCGAGGCAATCGCCGCGCGGAGGATCTCGCAGGTATAGGCGGCCATGTTCAGCGAGAAGCCGATCAGTGCCGCGGGCAGGGGCTCCAACTGGATGCCCAGTTGCGGCAGGCCGTAATAGATCATGAAAAGTTGCACTAGCAGCGGTGTGCCGCGGAAGAACGAAACGTAGATCCGCGAGCTCCAACTGAGCAGTTTGAAGCGCGACAGGCGCATCAGGGCCAGAAGGAAGCCGAGCAGCAGTCCGAAGAACATGCCGCCCAGGCTTAGTACCACCGTATAGATCGCGCCTTTCAGCAGGAAGGGCGCGGAGTCCAGCGCAAGCTGCAGGCTTGCTTCAATCATTTGGTCACGTCAGCTTTGAACCACTTCTCGGAAATCTTCGCCAGGGTGCCGTCGGCACGCAGCTTGGCGATGGCTTTGTCGATGGCGGCAAGCAGTTCTGGGTTGCCCTTGCGCAGGGCAATGCCGGCTTCCTGAGGGGCGAAGGGGGCGCCGGCAACGGCCAGCGTGTCGCCGGTCTTGCTGATTAGTTCGAAGGCGGCCAGGCGGTCGCCGAGGATGGCATCGAGGCGACCGACACGCACGTCCTGGTTACGGGTCGCATCGTCATCGTAGGTGCGGATGTCAGCCAGTGGCACATTGACCTTCAGCCATTGCTCATAATTAGTCCCCAATACCACGCCGATTTTTTTGCCGTTCAGGTCTGTGGGTTTGCTGAACTGGCCTTCCTGACCTTTGCGCGTCAGCACTTGGATGCCAGACACGGTGTAGGGGGCAGAGAAGTCGTACTTCTTCTTGCGCTCCTCGGAGATGGTCACCTGATTGATCACCACATCCAGGCGCTTGGATTCTAGCGCGGCGAGAATGCCGTCCCATTTGGTTGGTTGGAATTCCGGCTTGACCCCCAGCTCCTTGGCCAGTGCCTCGGCGAATTCCACTTCGAAGCCGGTGAGCTTGCCGTTCTCATCCTGAAAGTTGAAAGGTGGATAGGTGCCTTCAAGGCCAATCTGGATGGAGCCGCGCTGCTTGATCTGTTGCAGCAGGTCTTCAGCTGCGAAGCTGTTGCCGATGAAGCTGGAGCCGAGTACCAGGCTCAGGCTGCCGAGCAAAAAGGTGCGACGGAAGGTGGAGAGGTTCATAGCGTGTCCCTGTGTTGTTGTTAGTGATGGGATAACTATAGAGTCAAAATTTATATGTAATAAAATGATAAAAAATTTAGTTGTGCTGTGTTTTTGGAATATGTGATTTAGCTGCTCAAGCCTGCTGCTGGATGATAGGCGAATAGTGCAGGTGAGCCGCCGGTATGCAGAAATAACAGTGGGCCGTTACCGGGAAAACGCTGGCGAGCGATGCCATCAAGCAGGCCAGCCATGGCTTTGCCGGTATATACCGGATCAAGTAGCAGGCCCTCGCTGCTGGCTACCAGCTTGATGGCGGCTAATGTTGCGGCATTCGGTTCGCCATAGCGGGGACCGAAATATTCGTCCCACAGTTCGATAGTAAAGTTGGCGGGTAAAGGGATGCCGAGCAATTCAGCCGTGCGTTCCGCCAGCGTCTGCACTTTTGGCAGTTGCGCGGCAGCAGTGCGAGAAACGGTGACTCCGATCACCGGCAGATCTGGTAACAGCAGCGCCAGGGCCAAAGCCAGGCCGCTGTGAGTGCCCGCGCTGCCGGAAGCGAGTACCAGTGCTGAGAAGTTCAGACCGGTCTGTTTGATTTGCTCTGCCAGCTCCACACCTGCACGCACATAGCCCAAAGCACCTAGTGGATTGGAGCCGCCAATCGGTACCAGGTAGGGGGTTTTGCCTTCTGCACGCAAGCGTTCGGCGAGAGCTAGCAGCTGTTCGTCGGCGTTGTCGAGATTGTCGACCAGCTCGACTCGTGCACCAAACAGATCCAGCAGCAGCCGATTGCCGTTGCTCAGGTAGTTGCTGTCGGTTGTGCCGATTGGATTCTCCAGCAGTGCAATGCAACCCAGACCCAAACGCGCAGCGACTGCCGCAGTCTGTCGTACATGGTTGGACTGGATGGCCCCAGCGGTGATCAAGGTGTCCGCGCCCAGGTGTAGAGCGTCGGCGGCGAGATATTCCAGCTTGCGCACCTTGTTGCCGCCCAGTGCGAATTGCGTAGTGTCATCGCGCTTGACGTAAATATCACGACCCAGCTTGGCGGACAGGTGGGCAAGCTTCTCCAGCGGTGTTGGAGCGCTGAACAAATCGAGACGAGGAAAACGGCTGAGTTCTTGGGTAATCATGATGTCTGACTAGAAGCTCGCTGGCGATGTCGTTGACTGGCTGTTGCTGACTATAGGTAGGCTGCAAACCCTGGTGCAACTCGTGTGCGGGATTAACTGCCGTTCGTGGCTTTCCTGCTTAACGCAGTGCCGAGTCAGGGGTGGGCATGGCGCTTTTGCAGAGGCGCCCAGTGCAGTCGCCCAGGCATGTCTGCAGCGAGTGCTGATTGTAGTAACCCGCTGGCTCCTCAGCCTCCCAGGCAGATTGTTGTTTATCGGGTGCTTGCATTGGCTGAGTTTGGTTATCGACTGGAGCTCTTCTTGTGTGTTATCGCAATTTTCTATTAGTATTGTTGCAAACGCACAGAGGTTTTTTGCCATGAGCGCACTCATTAAAGCTATGCCTGACGCCGATACGGTGTTGGCCAAGGCCTTGCTCAATACCCGTGAGCAACTGGGTCTGACGCAGCAGGAGTTGGCGGAGATTGTCGGCGTGCACCGCACTGCGATCACCCGCTGGCAGGATAGCGGCGGCTTGCGCCCGCAGAGCAAGACCGGCGAGCTGGCCTTGTTGTTAATCCGTGCCTACCGCGCCTTGTTCGCCTTGTTCGGCGGCAATCTCGACGATATGCGGCATTTTCTGCGCACTGAAAACCGGCATCTGGCCGGCGTACCGCTGCAGCAGATGGGGAGCGTGCAAGGGTTGGTGCGGGTGGTCGAATACCTGGATGCCATTCGCGGCAAGGTCTGAGTCATACAAGGAAGAGCGGCCATGGATATCTGGCAGGCCTGCAGCGGTATTGAACAGATCAAACCCCTGCGCGGGCGATTGGTGCGCATGGTGGAAAGCCAGGAGCAAGTTGCGACACTGCAGTTGGTCGATAATCTGGCAGAACAGGCTTTGCTGGAGGAGTTGATCGAGACCAGCAAGCCGCCGCTGCCGAAAAGCGCCGAACCGTTGCATTACTTGTTGAAAACCCCCTTTCGTTATCCGCCGCTGCGCTGGGGCTCGCGTTTTGGCAGTGTCTACGAGCCCAGCCTGTTCTACGCCGCCACACGTCTTGAAACCGCAATGGCCGAAACGGCGTATTACCGTTTCGTACTGTGGGACGGCATGCTCAGCCCGCCACCCAGCGGCCGAGTCGTGTCTGAGCATTCCTCCTTTGAAGCGCGCTACCAGGTGGAGCGCGGTATCCAGTTACAACACCTACCGTTCAGCGAGCATCAGCGTGTATTGACCGACCCGTTGCACTATCGGGCGACCCAGGCGCTCGGCGCAGCGATGCGTGGCGCCGGAGTGGAGGCTTTTGAGTACCACTCCGCCCGTTGCCCGCTGAGTGGCGCGAATGTCGCGCTGTATACCCCGCAAGCCTTTACGGAGAAACGCCCGCGTAACCTGACCCCCTGGTTGTGTGAAACCACAGCAGCCTATGTGGCGTTCAAACATGCGCAGGCTCCCGATACTCCGCGGTTGTTTCGTTGGGACGACTTCCTGGTCGAGGGGCGGCTGCCGCAACCGGCGTGATGCTCGCAAACGAATGCGTGGCTTGCTGTGCGACTGAGCATTGGCTTGTTGGTGGCTGTTCGCAATTCTTTTGGCAGGGAGGGGCTGCTGTGCACAGGTTTGGCGCAACGCGAGACCGGGGGTAAAGCGCAGCTGTTTGGGTTGGATGCGTGAGGCTAATACGTCGCCACATGACGGGGCGAGTCAGAGTCTGGCGGTCTTGTTTCATAAGGTCCGCAATGATTGCTCCGGCTTGACCGGGCCCAGACCCAGCTGTTCTGACTGGGTGTCGCCTATCGGTCCGCCGGGTTTGGTCTGCTCCTCGCCGCTTGCCCCGCTAGAGCGCTCATACACCTATGGAATTTAACCCGCAAAGCGCCAGGTAGGCGCCCTGAAACGGGGCGTCGCGAATGCCCTCGCGAAAACTTGTGCACAATTGCGAAGCAGCTTGTCAAGCGCCTGAGGTCAACGTTTGCAAACCTTTGATTCTTTCCTTGAGTTTATTAAGTCAATGAAAAATAAAGATTTTTTAAGCTGGTGAAAAAAGCATCAGTTTGACTTCGGGGCCCATCCCATCAGGGTTGGCGACTCTTGCTACCAAGTTGTCCACTGAGTTATCCACAGCTTCTGTGGATTGTCCCGAGCGCTTGCTCTAGATCGCGGTTGGGCGACTTTTGCAAGCCTTTACTCCCTCTCTTAAGCGCACCGTGTGGGGCTGGGTATACTGCCCGGCATTCTTGTGCGGAGCCGTCTATGCCTATCGATATGCCCAACTTGCTGATTGGTTTGTTCGCAGCCGCTGTACCGCTGCTGGCACTGGCTTGGCAGTTACAGCGGCGTTTGGCGCTCAAACAGGCGGAGTGCGCATTGATCGATGAGCGCTTGAGCACTGCGCAACTCGCTCAGGATGGTCTGGCTGCGCAACTCGATGCTTATCGCAGTGAAGTCGCGGAACTCATCGAAACTAAAGCCGACCAACAAGCCGAGTTGGCGGCACTTCGTCGTGAAGCCGAGTTACTGCAAGTTGAACGTGGCACGGCGCGCGATGCGGCCCAGGCCTGGCGTGTCGAACGTGAGCAGAAAGAAGCCGAGCTGCGCCAACTGAGTGCCGAGCGTGCTGGCCTGGTTGCCGAGTTGCGTGAGCAGCAGGACAGCCATCAGCAGCGCTTGAACGACTTGCAAGGTTCCCGCGATGAGCTGCGGGCGCAGTTCGCCGAACTGGCCGGGAAGATCTTCGATGAGCGTGAGCAGCGTTTTGCCGAAACCAGCCAGCAGCGCCTTGGACAGTTGCTCGACCCGCTCAAGGAACGTATTCAGTCCTTTGAGAAGCGTGTCGAGGAAAGCTATCAGCAGGAAGCTCGCGAGCGCTTCTCGCTGAGTAAGGAACTGGAGCGCTTGCAATTGCTCAATCAGCGCTTGAGCGATGAGGCGACCAACCTGACGCGCGCCCTGAAAGGGCAGAAGACCCAGGGTAACTGGGGCGAGTTGGTGTTGGAGCGGGTGCTGGAGCATGCAGGGCTGGAGAAGGGCCGCGAGTATCAGACCCAAGTCAGCCTCAAGGGCGTCGAAGGTGATCGTTTTCAACCGGACGTGTTGATTCAGCTACCCGGCGATCGCCAGGTGGTGGTGGATGCCAAGGTCAGTCTGACCGCGTATCAACAGTTCATCGCCGCCGACGATGAGGTGCTCCGCCAGCAGGCGCTGAAACAGCATGTACTGTCACTGCGCAACCACCTCAAAGGACTCTCGGTGAAGGATTATCAGCGTCTGGAGGGGTTGCACAGTCTGGACTTCGTGCTGCTATTCGTGCCGATCGAGGCGGCCTTTGCCGCGGCGTTGCAGGCCGATGCGGGGCTGTTCCAGGAGGCTTTCGAGCAGAATATCGTGATCGTCAGCCCGACCACCTTGCTCGCCACCCTGCGGGTGATCGACAGCCTCTGGCGCCAGGAGCGGCAGAGCCAAAACGCCCGCGAGATCGCCGAGCGGGCTGGCGCGCTGTACGACAAGTTCGTCGCCTTTATCCAGGACCTGGATGAGGTCGGTAGCCGCCTGCAGCAGTTGGACAAGGCCTACGCGGCGGCCCGCAATA
>JBOICE010000070.1:0-12872 GCA_050739815.1 Pseudomonas sp.
CTACGCAGAGCAGCCGCAAAACCGTGCTCTGGTTCGCCAAGGACTGGGACTATCTGCTGGTGCGTCTGCATCAAGTAGAGAAGGACGGCAAGGAATATCAGATCATGCTCAAAGACGGCTCGGTGGACGGTAAGCCCGTTCAGGGCCGCGGCGAATAATCCTCAGCGCATAAAAAAGGGAGGCCAGTGGCCTCCCTTTTTTATGCCTGTCGATTTACCACATCAGATCATCAGGCACCTGATAGGCGGCATAGGGATCATCAGCATCCGGCGCTTCAGTCGGGGTGTTGAGCAGTATCACGCGGCGCGGATCGCGCTCTTGAATCTTCAAGGCGGCTTCACGCGGGATCACTTCATAGCCACCGCCGTGCTGAACGATGGCCAAAGAACCACGGCTCAGCTTGTCACGCATCAGGTTATTGACAGAGAGGCGCTTGACCTTCTTGTCGTCGACGAAGTTGTAGTAATCCTCGGTGGTCAACTTAGGCAGACGACTCTGCTCGATCAGTTGCTTGATCTGCGCAGCCTCGGCCTTCTTCTGCGCCTTTTCCTGCTGTTGGCGGTTCAACTCCTGATCGCGCGCGGCCTTCTCGGCCATGGCTTGCAGGGCTGCACGCTGCTGCGAATCGTCGACCTCGATCTGGCCTTTGTGCTCTAAGCGTTTCTGCTTCTGTTTTTCTTTGCCGACCTGTTTGGCCTGCTTTTGGTTGACCAGTCCCGCTTTCAGCAACTGATCACGCAATGACATGCTCATTCGTTGACGACTCTCTCAAAGGCACGAGTAAAAATCGGGCCTATTCTTCCACAGGCATGAGCTTCAGCGACACCCACTCAGCCACAAACGCTTGAGTTGCGTTCCTCACGCTTGGCTTGTGCCCAGAGCGCATCCAGCTCTTCCAGGCTGCACAACTCGACTTTCCGGCCCTGCTCACGCAATACCTGTTCGATAAAACGAAAGCGTCGCTCGAACTTGCCATTGGCGCTGCGCAGCGCAGTTTCCGGATCGACCTTCAGGTGCCGCGCCAGGTTGACCACCACAAACAACAGATCGCCAATCTCCTCGGCCATCGCCTGTGGGTCGTCCGCGCTCATTGCCTCTAGCACTTCGTCCAGCTCTTCACGGACCTTGTCCACCACCGGCAAAGCTTCGGGCCAATCGAAACCGACCTGGGCCGCACGCTTCTGCAACTTGACCGCACGGGACAAGGCCGGCAGCGCCGCCGGCACGTCATCCAGCAATGACAGTTGCTCCGGAGCCGCGGCTTTCTCCGCACGCTCTTCGGCTTTCAGCTCTTCCCAGCGCTGCTTGACCGCCGCCTCTTCCAGCTTGGCCGCATCTGCTGCGCCATACAGGTCGCCATCAGGGAATACATGGGGGTGGCGGCGAATCAGCTTGCGGGTGATGCCGTCGACCACTACACCGAACTCGAAGCGGCCTTCTTCCTTGGCCAATTGGCTGTAATACACCACCTGAAACAGTAGGTCGCCTAGTTCGCCGGGCAGGTGCTCGAAGTCGTCACGTTCGATGGCATCAGCCACCTCATAGGCCTCCTCGATTGTGTAGGGAACAATCGTGGCGTAGCTCTGTTTGAGGTCCCAAGGGCAGCCGTATTGAGGGTCGCGCAGGCGAGCCATCAGGTGCAGCAGGTCATTGAGTTGGTACATAAAGAATCCTCAAGAAACCCTGAGCGTTACGAGCGAAGGTCAGCCGGCCTTCAACGCCGTATGGCCGAGCGCAGTAGCTCAGGAAGCGCGATTGCGCCGCACTTCGATGATATTCGGCAGCTGGGAAATCCGCCCCAACAGTCGACCGAGCGCATCCAGCCCCGGAATCTCGATGGTCAGCGACATGGCGGCGGTGTTGTCCTCCTTGTTCGAACGCGTGTTGACCGCCAGCACGTTGATCTTCTCGTTGAGCAACACCTGGGAGACATCGCGCAGCAAGCCGGAGCGATCATAGGCGCGGATGATGATATCCACCGGATAGGTCTGCACCGGCACCGGCCCCCAACTGACCTGGATGATCCGCTCCGGCTCACGCCCACCCAGTTGCAGCACCGAGGCGCAGTCCTGGCGGTGGATGCTGACGCCACGCCCGAGCGTGATGTAACCGACGATCGCATCGCCCGGCAGCGGCTGGCAGCAACCGGCCATTTGCGTCAGCAGGTTGCCGACCCCCTGGATCTGGATGTCGCCGCGTTTGCCCGGCTTGTGGCCGGTGGGGCGGCGCGGGATCAGCTCCAACTGCTCGTGGCCACGCTCCGGCTCGACCAGTTGCTGCGCGGCGTTAAGCAGCGGCGCCAGGCGCAGGTCACCGGCCCCGAGGGCGGCGAACATGTCCTCGGCGGTCTTCAGGTTGGCCTTCTCCGCCAGGCGCTCGAAGTCCACGTGCGGCAGTGCCAGGCGGCTCAGCTCCCGCTCGAGCAGAGCCTTACCGGCGGCGACGTTCTGGTCGCGATCCTGCAGCTTGAACCAGTGCACTATCTTCGCGCGCGCCCGCGAGGTGGTGACGTAGCCGAGGTTAGTGTTCAGCCAATCACGGCTCGGCGTGCCGTGCTTACTGGTGATGATCTCCACCTGCTCGCCGGTCTGCAGGCTGTAGTTGAGCGGCACTATACGCCCATTGATCTTGGCGCCGCGGCAGTTGTGGCCGATTTCGGTGTGCACGCGGTAGGCGAAGTCCAGCGGCGTCGCGCCTTTGGGCAGATCGATGGCGTGGCCGTGCGGGGTGAACACGTAGACCCGGTCCGGCTCGATATCCACCCGCAACTGCTCGGCCAGACCGCCGATATCGCCGAGCTCCTCGTGCCATTCGAGGACCTGGCGCAGCCAGGAGATTTTCTCTTCGTAATGGTTGGAGCCGGATTTGACGTCGGTGCCCTTGTAGCGCCAGTGCGCGCAGACGCCCAACTCGGCTTCCTCGTGCATGGCGTGGGTGCGGATCTGCACCTCCAGCACCTTGCCTGCCGGGCCGAGCACCGCGGTGTGCAGCGAGCGGTAACCGTTCTCCTTGGGGTTGGCGATGTAGTCGTCGAACTCGTTCGGGATGTGCCGCCAGAGGGTATGCACGATGCCCAGCGCGGTGTAGCAGTCGCGCACTTCCGGCACCAGCACGCGCAACGCGCGTACGTCATAGATCTGGCTGAACTCCAGGCCTTTGCGCTGCATTTTGCGCCAGATCGAATAGATGTGTTTGGCCCGCCCGCTGATATCGGCCTGCACGCCGGTGGCGGCCAGCTCGGTTTTAAGCTGCGCCATCACCTCGGCAATGAACCGCTCGCGATCCAACCGCCGCTCGTGCAGCAGCTTGGCGATCTGTTTGTATTGCTCGGGCTCCAGGTAGCGGAAGGACAGGTCTTCCAGCTCCCACTTGATATGGCCGATGCCCAGCCGGTGCGCCAGCGGCGCATAGATATCGAAGACTTCGCGGGCCACCCGATGACGCTTTTCGTCATCGGCGTGCTTGATCGCGCGGATCGCGCAGGTGCGTTCGGCCAGCTTGATCAACGCGACGCGCACATCGTCGACCATCGCCACCAGCATCTTGCGCAGGTTCTCCACCTGGGCCTGGCTGCCGAGCACCAGGGACTGCCGTGGGCTGAGGCTGGCGCTGATCGCCGCCATGCGCAGCACCCCTTCGATCAGCTTGGCGACCACCGAGCCGAAGCGCTGATGTACCGAGGCCAGGGTAATCTTGCCCTCGCGCACACCGCGGTAAATGACGGCCGCGACCAGCGAGTCCTGATCGAGCTTGAGGTCGGCGAGGATTTCGGCGATCTCCAGGCCAGTACGAAAACTGGAGGTGCCTTCGGACCACAGATTCTGTGCGGCATTGGCTTGCTGCTCGGCCGCACGGGCGAACTCGCAGGCCGCTTTCAAGGCCTCACGATCCAGCGCCTGATCGACGCTGACCACATGATCGAGCCAAGCCTCTAGGTTGATGCTGCCGTCCGTATTGATCGGGTGCTGCGCTCTAACCTGTACCATCGTTTACCTTCCCTACGGCGTGCGGCAAACACGCCACCTGACTGTATAGAAAATCGCCAGCCTTCTCTGGGCCAGTCGGATTACGCGAACTTCCTAGTCCGCCTCGAATAACGCCATCGCCTCGACATGGGCCGTTTGCGGAAACATATCGAGGATTCCGGCACGTTTTAGCCGGTAGCCCTGCCGGACCAACTCTGCCGCATCACGCGCCAGAGTTGCCGGGTTGCAGGACACATACAACACTCGCTTGGCGCGCCAAGCGCCGATTTGCCGAACCACTTCCAGCGCGCCATCGCGGGGAGGGTCCAGCAGTACCGCGGAGAAACCTTGCGCCGCCCAAGCGGCATCGGCCAGCGGGTTCGACAAGTCGGCCTGAAAAAACTGCGCGTTGCCCAGGCCATTGGCCGCAGCGTTACTCGCCGCTCGTTCAACCATGGCCGAGACCCCTTCCACCGCCACCACTTCGCGTACCTGGCGCGCCAGCGGCAGGGCGAAATTACCCAGGCCACAGAACAGATCCAGCACCCGCTCATCGGGTTGTGGCGCTAACCAGTCTAGCGCTTGCGCAATCATCGCTTCATTCACGGGCGCATTCACCTGCACGAAATCGCCAGGGCGATACTCCAGTTGCAGATCCCATGCCGCCAGACGATAGCCCAGCGTTTGCGCGGAATCGACCGGCTGCGGCTCACCAACGCCATGCAGCCACAACTGCGCACCATGCTCGACACAGAAGGCCTGCAGCAACGCCTGGTCAGCGTCCGGCAACGGCGCGGTATGCCGCACCAAAACAGCACTGGCCGTGCCACTGAACAGTTCGATATGTCCAAGGGCTTGCGGCTTGGCCAAGCCACGCAGCACCTGCGGCAACGCGCGGATAATCGACTGCAAGGGCTGTACCAGCACCAGGCAGTCGGCGATAGCCACAATGTCCTGACTCGCCGCCGCACGAAAGCCCACGTCCAGGTGCTTAGCCTTGGCATCCCAACGCACCGCAATGCGCGCACGGCGGCGATAAGCGAATTCTGGGCCGACCAGCGCTGGCGCCCACTCGTCCGGCTGCAGCCCGGCGACTCGACTCAGTTGCTCGGCCAGCAAGCGCTGCTTCAAGAGCAATTGCTCGCGGTGCGGCAGGTGCTGAAGGGTGCAGCCACCACAGCGGCCGGCGTGGGCACAGGGTGCGACACGCCGCTGCGGCGCGCTGCTCAGGATTCGTTCGGCACGCGCCTCGACCACCTGACTACGGGCACCCAGCACGCGGGCCTCGACCTGTTCATCCGGCAGGGCCCCGGCGACGAACCAGGTGCGGCCCTCGAAGAAAGCAATGCCACGGCCATCATTAGCCAGGCGCTCGATCGTCAGCCGCTGCTTCTTGCCGACTGGAATTTGTGGCGCGCGAGTACCGCCGCTCGGCTGGAAGCGCAAATCACCGCTACGTTTAGCCATGATTAACGTGGGTCATCGTAGACGCCGGTGGATAGGTAACGGTCGCCGCGGTCGCAGATGATCGCCACGATTACGGCATTCTCCACTTCACGCGACAAACGCAAAGCGGCGGCCACGGCGCCGCCAGAAGAAACACCGCAGAAGATGCCTTCCTCGCGCGCCAGCCGCCGCATGACCTCTTCCGCTTCGCGCTGCTGCATATCGACGATGCGGTCGACGCGTTCGGCCTGATAAATCTTCGGCAGATATTCCACTGGCCAACGGCGGATACCCGGAATCGCCGAGCCTTCCATCGGCTGCAAACCGACGATCTGAATCGCCGGGTTCTGCTCCTTGAGGTAACGCGACACGCCCATGATGGTGCCGGTGGTGCCCATGGAACTGATGAAGTGCGTAATGCTGCCCTGGGTCTGGCGCCAGATTTCCGCGCCAGTCCCGTTGTAGTGCGCAATCGGGTTATCGCCGTTGGCAAACTGATCGAGCACCTTGCCCCGGCCTTCGGCCTGCATGCGTTCAGCCAGGTCACGGGCACCTTCCATGCCCTCCTCCTTGCTGACGATGATCAGCTCGGCACCATAGGCGGTCATCGCCGCCTTGCGCTCGGCGCTCATGTTGTCCGGCATGATCAGGACCATCCGGTAACCCTTGATCGCGGCAACCATGGCCAGCGCGATACCGGTGTTGCCGGAGGTTGCCTCGATCAAGGTATCGCCAGGCTTCACCGCACCACTGAGTTCGGCGCGCGTGATCATCGACAACGCCGGGCGGTCTTTCACCGAACCCGCCGGGTTATTGCCTTCCAATTTCACCAACAAGGTATTGCTGGTCGCACCTGGCAGGCGTTGCAGGCGCACCAGCGGGGTGTTGCCGACGCAATCGGCGATAGTGGGGTACTGCAGAGTCATGGCGTCTTCGCAATCCAGGCTGCGGGGCACCCATGATAGCGGCAAACGGCTGGACGCCATAACACACGAACACCACGGCTTATTACAGGTTGTTATAAGGAAAGCGTTCGCCTCTTGTTCGTGCAAAGGCAAACGCTACACTGCCGGCCTGAGCCCATAGAACCAGTGCAACGCGGGAGAATGATTGTGTTCAAGGATCTTGGCATCAAGGGCCGCGTATTACTGCTTACCCTGCTACCCACCAGCTTGCTGGCATTGGTGCTGGGTGGTTATTTCACCTGGGTGCAACTGTCCGACCTGCACGCGCAGTTACTCCAGCGCGGGCAGATGATCGCCGAACAACTTGCCCCCCTCGCCGCCCCCGCGTTAGCCCGTAGCGATACCCAATTGTTGGATCGGATTGCCAGCGAGACCCTGGACCAGCCAGACGTGCGCGCCGTGCGCTTTCTCTCCGCCGAACGCACGCGCCTGGCACACGCCGGCCCGAACATGCTCAACCCAGCGCCGGAAGGTGACGGCAAGCAGTTGCTACAGCGCAGCGGAAGCGACGCAACACGCTTTCTGCTGCCGGTACTCGGCCGCCATCGCAGCCTGGCCGGTGACCAGGCACCCGATGACTCCGAACGCCTGCTGGGCTGGGTCGAATTGGAGTTATCGCACCATGGCACCTTGCTGCGTGGCTACCGCAGCCTGTTAGCCAGCCTGCTATTGATTGTCACCGGCCTCGGCGTCACTGCACTGCTGGCCGTGCACATGAGCCGCACGATCAACGAACCGCTGCGGCGGATCAAGCAGAGCGTCAGCCAACTCAAAGAAGGCCGTCTGGAAACTCGCCTGCCACCACTCGGCAGCCATGAAATGGACGAATTGGCCTCGGGCATCAACCGCATGGCCGAGTCACTGCAAAACGCCCAGGAAGAACTGCAACTCAGCATCGACCAAGCCACGGAAGACGTCCGGCAGAACCTGGAAACCATCGAAATCCAGAACATCGAACTGGACTTCGCACACAAGGAAGCCCTCGAGGCGAGCCGGATCAAATCCGAGTTCCTCGCCAACATGAGCCACGAGATCCGCACCCCACTCAATGGCATTCTCGGCTTCACCAAGCTGCTGCAAAAAAGCGAGCTGACGCCGCGCCAGCAGGACTACCTGGGCACCATCGAAAAATCCGCCGACAGCCTGCTGGGGATCATCAACGAAATCCTCGATTTTTCGAAAATCGAAGCCGGCAAACTGATACTGGAAAATATCCCGTTCAACCTGCGCGACGTGCTGCAGGACACCCTGACCATTCTCGCCCCAGCCGCCCACGCCAAGCAGCTGGAACTGGTCAGCCTGGTCTACCGCGACACCCCCCTTTCGCTGATTGGTGACCCGCTACGCCTCAAGCAGGTGCTGACCAACCTAGTCAGCAACGCGATCAAATTCACCCGTGAAGGCACCATCGTCGTGCGCGCCATGGTCGAAGCTGAAAGCCCCGATCGCGCCCAGTTGCGCATCAGCGTGCAGGACACCGGCATCGGCCTGTCCGATGAGGATCAGCGTGCGCTGTTCCAGGCGTTCAGTCAGGCGGATAACTCGCTGTCGCGACAAGCCGGCGGCACCGGCCTCGGCCTGGTGATTTCCAAGCGTCTGATCGAACAAATGGGCGGCGAGATCGGTGTCGCCAGCACCCCCGGCGAAGGCTCGGAATTCTGGGTCAGCCTGCGTCTGCCCAAAGCCCGCGATGACGCCGAAGACCTGCCGCGCGCGCCACTGCTCGGCCGCCGCGTGGCGATCCTGGAGAGCCATGAGCTGGCACGCCAAGCCCTGCAACACCAGCTGGAAGATTGCGGCTTGCAGGTGTTGCAGTACCAAAACCTGGACAGCCTGCTGGAAGCCGTTGCGGCGCAGCAACACAGCGCCAGCCCGATTAGTCTGGCCGTACTCGGCGTGACCGCTCAAGAGCTGCCGCCGGAACGCCTGTGCCAGCGAATCTGGGACCTCGAGCGCTTCGATTGCAAATGCCTGGTGCTGTGCCCGACCACAGAGCAGGCGCTCTATCACGAGTCTTTGCCGGACGCCCACAGCCAACTGCAAGCCAAACCGGCCTGCACCCGGAAGATGCAGCGCGCCCTGGCGGAACTGGTCAGCCCTCGCCATTTGCGCATAGAAACTACTGTCGCACCGGCCAGTCGTCCGCCACGCCTGCTCTGCGTCGATGACAACTCGGCCAACCTGTTACTGGTGCAGACCCTGCTCAGTGACATGGGTGCCGAAGTTAGTGCCGTCGACAGCGGTTACGCCGCTCTCGCCATCATCCAACAGAAGTGCTTCGACCTGATCTTCATGGATGTACAAATGCCCGGCATGGACGGCCGGCAAACCACCGAGGCCATCCGGCAGATGGAAGCCGAACACCAGACTGGACCAATACCGATCATCGCGCTCACAGCCCATGCCCTGGCCAACGAAAAGCGTGCGCTACTGCAAGGTGGCATGGACGACTACCTGACCAAGCCAATCAGCGAGCGGCAGCTGGCTCAAGTGGTGCTCAAGTGGACCGGCCTGGCGTTGCGCAACCATGGCCCAGAACGCTCCACCGATGGCTCATTGGCCAGCTCCAACCATCGGGTACTGGATGCAGAAGAGGGCCTGCGCCTGGCCGCCGGCAAGGCCGACCTGGCCGCCGATATGCTCAGCATGCTGCTCGCCTCGCTGGATGCGGATCGTCACGCCATTCGCCAGGCGCGCGATGCGGACGATCGCCTCGCCCTGATCGAACGGGTGCATCGCCTGCACGGCGCCACCCGTTATTGTGGAGTTCCACAATTGCGCGCCGCCTGCCTGCGCAGCGAAACACTGCTAAAACAAGATGATCCGGCCGCGAAAATAGCCCTGGACGAGCTGGATGCCGCCATCGTCCGGCTGGCTGCCGAAGCCCACGCCGGAGCCTGACATCGCTGTAGCCCAGAGGAGAGAAGCACATGCGCATCATGCTATTCAGTTGCCAAGCCTATGATCGCGACAGCTTCACCGCCGCCCCCTCGGGGGCCAAGCATGAGCTGCTATTCCAGTCCTCGCGCCTAAGCCTCGACACTGCGGCCCTGGCCCAGGATTGCCCAGTGGTCTGCGCGTTCATCAATGACGACCTCAGCACTGCGGTCCTGCAGCACCTGGCGGCGGGTGGCACACAGCTAATCGCCCTGCGTTCGGCCGGCTATAACCATGTCGACCTGCCCGCCGCGCAACAATTAGGGCTGACCGTAGTCCGCGTGCCCGCCTACTCACCGCATGCCGTGGCCGAGCATGCCGTGGCCCTGATCCTGGCCCTCAACCGCCGCCTGCACCGAGCCTACAACCGCACTCGCGAAGGTGACTTCTCGCTGCATGGGTTGACTGGCTTCGACCTGTTCGAAAAGAGCGTCGGGGTGATCGGCACCGGGCAAATCGGCGCCACCTTCGCCCGCATCATGGCCGGCTTTGGCTGTCGCCTGCTGGCCTATGACCCGCACCCAAATCCGCAGGTGCTGGCCCTCGGCGCCCGTTACCTGCCGCTGGCGGAACTGCTCGAACAGGCGCAGATCATCAGCCTGCATTGCCCGCTGACGCCCGCTACCCATCATCTGATCAACCAGCAATCGCTGCAGCGCATGCGCCCCAACGCGATGCTGATCAACACCGGACGCGGCGCCCTGGTGGAGACCCCAGCCCTGATCGAAGCGCTGAAAAGCGGCCAACTCGGCTACCTGGGCCTGGATGTCTATGAAGAGGAAGCCACCTTGTTCTTCGAAGATCGCTCCGACCTGCCGCTGCAAGACGACGTACTGGCACGCCTGTTGACCTTCCCCAACGTGATCGTCACCGCACACCAAGCCTTCCTCACCCGCGAGGCCCTGACCAGCATCGCCAGCACCACCCTGGCAAACATCGACACCTGGGCCGCCGGCCAGCCACAGAATCGGGTCGATGCTTAGCCCGTGTTAAGATGCCGGCCTTTATTTCTTCCTAAATAGCGACTGAAACCAGCTCTCATGGCCGAACACGACTTCCGCTACAACTTGCTCAACCCCGAGCACACCCTGATTGAATGCCGCGCCCTTGCGCCGGGCCGCTATCAAGTCACCGGTAACGGCGGCTCGATTCAGGGCGGTGACAGCCTGCTGGTGACCCTCAAAGGCAGCCGCGACCTGAGCATGCGCCTGAATGTCGACAAGGTTCGCCACCTCATTAACCCACCCGGGCAGTGGGTAGCCGTGGCACAAGGCCCGGCGTTCGGCGAATTGGCTATTCTGAATTGGCAGGTCAACTGCGATGGCTGCGGTCTGCAGTTGGATTTCGAGTTTGCAGTCGACTCAGCCCTCGGCAAAAAAGCCCATGCGCCGGCTGCCGAAGCCCGTATTCGTGAGCTGCACTGGCAAAACAGCAAGGGCCGCCACCTGTGCCCCAAATGCCAAAAGGACCAAGAGAGCCAAAAGGACGCCTAATGAAACGCACCCTCGCCCTCACTCTGCTCGCCACCAGCCTGCTCGGCTGCGCCAGCGATGCGCCGATGCTGGAACAAGACAACACTTACCAAGTGGAATGGATCGGCGAACGCCCACTGATCGATAACAGCCATCTGACCCTGACCCTCGGTGCAGATGGCCGGGCCTATGGCAGCGCGGGCTGCAACCACTGGTTCGCCGCTTATGAAATGCAAGGCCAACAACTCAGCTTCGGCCAAGCCGGCAGCACCCGCAAAATGTGCGCGCCCGCGTTGATGGAGCAGGAAGCCCGCTTCCTCGAAGCCCTGAGCAAGGTGCAGCGCTGGGACGTTTCACCCATCGAGCAACTTCGCCTGTGGCCGGCTGAAGGCAAACCGATCCGCGTTTGGCCAGAAAAGGGCTGATAGCAGGTTCTTCACGGATCACCGGCGGCAGGAGGGATTAACACTCTCTTGCCTATCTGGTGTTGATCGCCCCGGCCCCGGAACTCCCTACGCGCCGCGCCTTCCAGCGGAATGCGACCTTTATCGCCCTTATCAATGAGCTCAGAGAGCGAACAGCTCCAACTGTTCGCTCACCCGCCGCAAATCGAGCAGCCGCACACCGACACCGATCAACCGCACCGGCTTGTTGCCACGCTCGAACGCGCTACTCAGCAACTTGCGATAGCTGTCCAGATCGCGTGCGGCGCCGGCCTGCTCGAGGGTGGTCTGGGTGAAGTCGTGGAATTTCAATTTAACGAAGGGCTTGTCCGCCCGATAACTGCTATCCAGCCGCGCCATGCGCTCATTCAACAGTTCCAGCAAGCCTGGTAAACGTTCCAGGCAGGCCGGCAGATCAGGTAGATCCTTGTCGTAGGTATTTTCCACACTGACGCTCTGTCGACGGCTATCGACCTGCACCGCGCGGTCATCGATGCCCCGCGCCAGATTCCATAAACGCTCGCCAAAGCTGCCGAACTCGCGTACCAGCGCCAACTTGCTCCACTCGCGTAAATCCAGACAGGTGATAATCCCCAGGCGCCCGAGCTTGTCCGCGGTGACCTTGCCCACCCCGTGCAACTTGCTGACCGGCAGCGCCGAGACAAAACCCTCCACCTCATCCGGGGTAATCACGAACAAGCCATTGGGCTTGTGCCAATCGCTGGCGATCTTGGCGAGGAACTTGTTCGGCGCCACCCCGGCGGACACCGTGATGTGCAACTGCAGCGAGACCCGCCGGCGAATGTCCTGGGCGATGCGAGTGGCACTACCGGAGAAGTGTGGGCAATCCGAGACATCCAGAAAGGCCTCATCCAGCGACAAGGGCTCGATGATCTCGGTGTATTCACGAAAAATCGCCTGAATCTCCCGCGAGACCTCCTTATAGACGTCCATCCGCGGTTTAACGATCAGCAAATCCGGACACAACTTCAGCGCATGCCGCGAAGACATGGCCGAGCGTACGCCATAAGCCCGCGCTTCATAGTTACAGGTGGCGATCACCCCGCGCCGATCCGCCGAACCGCCGACTGCCAAGGGTTTATTGGCCAGGCGCGGGTCGTCGCGCATCTCGATGGCGGCGTAAAAGCAGTCGCAGTCAACGTGGATAATCTTGCGCACAGAAAGTCCGGTAAGCCCCGCCCAGCATGGCCTGGAGCCACGCAGTGTAGCACCAGGGCAGCGCTAAGCATCTGAACAAACAACAGTTTTTCAAAACTAAAGGTTGACAGGCAAGCGCTAAACTGTAGAATGGCCGGCGCGGGATGGAGCAGTCTGGTAGCTCGTCGGGCTCATAACCCGAAGGTCGTCGGTTCAAATCCGGCTCCCGCAACCAAACATTTAAAAGGGTCACTTGAAAGAGTGGCCCTTTTTTGTGCCTGTCGTTCCAGCAAACACTTAAGTCTTTGATCCAAAAGCGAAATAGCGGTTGACAGGACAGCGCTCGACTGTAAAATAGCCGGCGCGGGATGGAGCAGTCTGGTAGCTCGTCGGGCTCATAACCCGAAGGTCGTCGGTTCAAATCCGGCTCCCGCAACCAAACATTTAAAGGCCACTTGAAAAAGTGGCCTTTTGTGTTTCTGGCGT
>JBOICE010000071.1:0-9366 GCA_050739815.1 Pseudomonas sp.
GGGATCCGTGAGCCCTGATAGAGCAGACGGGTGCGTTCTACGGCGATGTCGGTGGCAAACAGCTGGCGAATATCCCGATCGGCGTCCGCAGACGACTGCGCGGGGGGAGTCCTTGAATCAGCGGTCATAGGCTATTTTCTTGTAATGGTGTGCCTAGGCGTCGCCGGAGCATACCCGAGGCAAGGGCATCACCCAAGGCTTGATATACGGCATTTTCACCACCCTCAGCCCGTACTTTCGATAGCCAGGGCCCGTCCGTGACGCTGACTAACCGGTCATCCGCCGCATGGCGTTTGCCCTGACTATCCCGGGCCCCTAGAATGCCGCGATGCGCGACGATCTCTCCCTTCTGCTGAATTCCCTCAACGACGCTCAACGCCAGGCCGTAGCAGCCCCGTTGGGTCGTCAGTTGGTTCTGGCCGGCGCAGGTTCCGGCAAAACCCGGGTGCTGGTGCACCGCATCGCCTGGTTGATCCAGGTCGAGCACGCCTCGCCACACTCGATCCTGTCGGTGACCTTCACCAACAAGGCTGCGGCCGAGATGCGCCAGCGCATCGAACAGTTGCTGGGCATCAACCCCGCCGGCATGTGGGTCGGCACCTTCCACGGCCTGGCGCACCGCTTGCTGCGGGCGCACTGGCAGGAAGCCGGCTTGAGCCAGAGTTTCCAGATTCTCGATAGCGACGACCAGCAACGGCTGGTCAAACGGGTGATCCGCGACCTCGGCCTGGACGAGCAGCGCTGGCCGGCCCGTCAGGCCCAGTGGTTTATCAACGGGCAAAAGGATGAGGGGTTAAGACCCCAACATATCCAGGCCAGCGGCGATCTGTTCCTGGCCACCCAGCGCAAGATCTACGAAGCCTACGAAGCGGCCTGTCTGCGCGCCGGGGTCATCGACTTCTCCGAACTGCTGCTGCGCGCGCTTGACCTGTGGCGCGACCATCCGGGCCTGCTCGAACATTACCAGCGACGCTTCCGGCACATTCTGGTCGACGAGTTCCAGGACACCAACGCCGTGCAGTACGCCTGGCTGCGTCTGCTCGGCAAGCACGGCGCCAGCCTGATGGTGGTCGGCGACGACGACCAGTCTATCTATGGCTGGCGTGGGGCGAAGATCGAGAACATCCATCAATACTCGGCGGACTTCCCCGACGCCGAAACCATCCGCCTGGAGCAGAACTACCGCTCCACCGCGAGCATCCTCAAGGCGGCCAACGCGCTGATCGCCAACAACCAGGGACGCCTCGGCAAGGAACTGTGGACCGAGGGCGGCGACGGCGAGGCGATCAGCCTGTACGCCGCCTTCAACGAACACGATGAAGCGCGTTACGTGGTGGAAAGCATCGAAAGCGCGCTGAGAACCGGCTTGGCGCGCAGCGATATCGCCATTCTCTACCGCTCCAACGCCCAGTCGCGGGTGCTGGAAGAGGCGCTGCTGCGCGAGAAGATTCCCTACCGCATCTACGGCGGCCAACGCTTCTTCGAGCGCGCCGAGATCAAGAACGCCATGGCCTACCTGCGCCTGCTCGAGGGCCGCGGCAACGATGCGGCGCTGGAGCGGGTGATCAACGTGCCGGCCCGCGGCATCGGCGAAAAGACCGTCGAAGCGATACGCGAACACGCCCGCCAGGCCGATCTGTCGATGTGGGAGGCGATTCGCCTGCTGCTGGCCAACAAGGGCTTGAGCGGTCGCGCGGCCGGCGCGCTGGCCGCCTTCGTCGAACTGATCGAGAACCTGGCGGCCAAGGTCCTGCAGATGCCGTTGCACCTGATGACCCAGACCGTCATCGAGCAGTCCGGGCTGATCAGCTATCACAAGGAAGAAAAAGGCGAGAAAGGCCAGGCCCGGGTGGAAAACCTTGAGGAATTGGTCAGCGCCGCGCGCGCCTTCGAGAACGACGAGGAAGAAGAGCTGACGCCACTGGCGGCCTTCCTCGGCCATGCCTCGCTGGAAGCCGGCGACACCCAGGCCGATGCGCATGAAGACAGCGTGCAGCTGATGACCCTGCACAGCGCCAAGGGCCTGGAGTTCCCCAAGGTGTTTCTGGTTGGCATGGAAGAAGGCCTGTTCCCGCACAAGATGAGCCTGGAAGAACCCGGCCGTCTGGAGGAGGAACGGCGCCTGGCCTATGTCGGCATCACCCGCGCCATGCAGCACTTGGTGGTGACCTACGCCGAGACCCGTCGGCTGTATGGCAGCGAGACCTACAACAAGGTCTCGCGCTTCGTGCGCGAGATTCCGCCGGCACTGATTCAGGAAGTGCGGCTGTCCAACAGCGTCAGCCGGCCGTTTGGCAGCAGCAGCCGGGGCGCCAACACCAGCAGCATGTTCGCCAATGCCGAGGTGCCGGAAACCGAATTCCGTCTCGGTCAGGCGGTAAAACACTCGTTGTTCGGCGAAGGGGTGATCCTCAACTTCGAAGGCGCGGGCGCCCAGGCACGGGTACAGGTGAATTTCGCCGATGAAGGCAGCAAGTGGCTGATGCTCGGCTACGCCAAGCTGGAGCCCGCATAAAAACCCGGTCCTGATCTGTCGTCCACTGGCTGGGTTCTGTGCTTTTCCCATGCGTTTGTGAAGGCAGGCCGGGTAGCGCCGTTGTTCGCGAAGTCCGGCAGGGCGCGGCCACGTAACCGGGAAAATATGCCCCGGCAAGGCGGGTTTCGATGGGCAGCGGTCCGTTGTCTTCCTGAACGTTCTGGGCCCTGCTCTCGGCGCTTTTCGCGGCACTGACGGCGTGATCTTGCTGGCACTCAAGCCCTAGGTTGTGTACGAAAAGCGTCTGCGGGCTTCGCGCGTGAGGCCTGTGACCCCAGCCTGAACGGGGCGATTCCCCCAAGCTTGAAGGCTCCGTTGGTCGATTTCGTCGGCAGCCCATGGTTGACGCTTCATACTAGCTGGCGAGGTACGACCGATGACTCGATCACCCAGCGCCAAGCAAATTCTCGACTGCGCCCTTGAACTGGCCGACAGCTGCGGCTGGGAGCGCTTGCACCTGTTTGAGATCGCCGAGCGACTGGAGGTCGGCCTGGACGCCATCGCTCGTCATTACCGACAAAAAGACGACTTGGTCGAGGCCTGGTTCGACCGCGCGGACAGCGCCCTGCTGACCCGCGCCCAGGCGCCCGACCTGGCGGCTCTGCAGCCGGAAAAACGCCTAGAAGAACTGCTGATGGCCTGGCTCAACAGCCTCGCCGCGCACCGGGCGGTCACCGCGCAGATGCTGCTGTACAAGCTGGAGCCCGGCCATCTGCATCTGCAGGTGCTCGGCCTGTTACGCATCAGTCGCACCGTGCAATGGTGGCGTGAGGCGGCTCGCCGTAAGAACCACACGCTCAGCCGGATCATCGAGGAAAGCCTGCTGAGCAGCGCATACGTTTGCACCTTCCTGCACTGGCTGCGTCACCCGCAGGAAGAAGAAGCCGATCTGCGCTCATTTCTGCGCGGACAGCTACGTTGCGCCCCGCTGCTCCTGCTGCTCCGGCGCTAGATTCTGCACCTAGGCAAAAGCCCGAAACACTCTGCCGCTAGTCATAGCCACTCAGCCTGTGCAACATGGCGCGCGTTGAATCAATCAAGAGAGCTCCACTAATGAAGCGTTTCCTCAGCCTTGCCATGGTGCTTTGCGTCGCCCTGACGCTCAGCCTGGATGCCAATGCCAGACGCATGGGCGGCGGTAAATCCTTCGGCTCGGCGCCGACTCACCAAACCCGTCAGGCCACCCCGCCGGCCACCAATCAAGCCGCCGCTCCCGGCCGTGCCGCTCCGGCTGCCGCAGCGAGCGGTGCTTCACGCTGGCTCGGCCCGCTGGCCGGCATCGCCGCCGGTGGCCTGCTTGCCTCGATGTTCATGGGCGACGGCTTCCAGGGCATGCAGATGCTCGACTTCCTGATCATCGGCCTGATCGCCTTCCTGGCCTTCCGCTTCATTGCCGCCCGTCGCCGGCAGCAGGCTCAGGGGCAACCGGCCGCTGCCGGGCATGCGCCGTTCCAACGGCAAATGCCGGTAGCGAATGCGCCTTCACCCACCTCGATCTTCGGCGCTAGCAGCAGCGCTGCGGCCCCGGCGATCAACGCCCCGAGCTGGTTCAACGAGCAGCGCTTCCTCGAAGCCGGCCGTGAGCACTTCCTGTCCCTGCAACAGCACTGGGATGCGGCCGAGATGGAGAAGATCGCCGAGTTCGTCACCCCGCAGATGCTCAGCTTCCTCAAAGAAGAACGCGCCAGCCTCGGCGACGGCTTCCAGTCCACCTATGTGGATGATCTGCACGTGCAGCTGGATGGTATCGATGAGCTGGCCGACAAGACCGTGGCGACCCTGACCTTCGTCGGCATCGCGAAAACCTCGCGCTTCGACCAAGGCGAAGCGTTCAGCGAAAGCTGGCGCATGGAGCGCGGCAACGGCGACAACCCGCCGTGGCTGGTCGCGGGTATCCGCCAGAACGGCTAAAACCCGGCTGGAGTCAAGGCTCTACCGAAACCCCGGCCTTGGCTGGGGTTTTTCTATTCAGCGAACCGCAGGCATTGCGCTTGTGCCGAGCTACTGTATAAAACGCGCCATACCCAGTGAGAGGTTCTTTGCCATGGAAGAAGTGATCGACGAGCTGCGTGAACTCAACGAGAAGGTCCCGGTGCCCCTGGAGCTGCCGGACGAAGAATTGCTGGTGGAAATCGAAGAACAGTTGCTGATCAACATACCCTTCGAGTTTCGCGAATTTCTGCTCAAGGTCAGCGATGTGGTCTACGGCCGCCTTGAGCCGGTGACCGTGACTGACCCGCAATCGCACACCTACCTGCCGGAAGTGGCCTCGGTGGCCTGGTCGCTGGGCGTGCCGCGCGAGCTGATCCCGCTCTGTGAAGACCACGGCAACTACTATTGCGTCGAACTGGACGGCACCGTGCTGCTGTGGGACGGCGAGGAAGAAGACCTGACCGACGAGAGCTGGGATTCGGTGTGGAAGTGGGCCCGTGAGGTTTGGCTGCAAAGCTGAGCCCCGACCGCGCGCCAGTTAAACCCGCGGGGTGCGGCCCCAGTCATCCCCCGCCTGTTCAAGGATGAAGTCTATGCAGCTTTCCCTGGCCGAACTCGAGTCGGCCGCCGCCATAGTGCATGCCAGCATGACCCCCACCGCACAGCTGTGCTGGCCCCTGCTGTGCGAGGCGGTTGGCACCGAACTGTGGGTCAAGCACGAAAACCATGCGCCCACCGGCGCCTTCAAGGTGCGCGGCGGCCTGGTGTATTTTCAGCAGCTGCAGGCCCGCGGCAGCAAACCGGCCGGGGTGGTCAGCGCCACCCGCGGCAACCACGGCCAATCCGTGGGTTTTGCCGCCCGGCGTGCGGGTATCCCCGCCCATATCGTGGCGCCCCACGGCAACAGCCGGGAAAAAAATGCCGCCATGCGGGCCCTGGGGGTCAACCTGATTGAAGCCGGCGAGGATTTTCAGGCGGCCCGGGAACAGGCCGCGCTGCTGGCCGATCGGCAAGGCCTGCACATGATCCCCTCCTTCCACCCGGCCCTGGTGGCGGGGGTCGCCAGCTACAGCCTGGAACTGTTCCGCGCCTTGGCTGCCGTCGACGTGGCCTATGTGCCCATCGGCCTGGGTTCGGGCATCTGCGGCATGCTCGCGGCGCGCGATGCCCTGGGGCTGCGCACCCAGATAGTCGGGGTGGTCTCCCAGCACGCGCCGGCCTACGCCCGGTCTTTTGCCGCGGGCCAGGCCTGCGAACACCCGGTTAGCACCCAACTGGCCGACGGCATGGCCTGCCGCGCCACCGAGCCGGCGGCGCTGGCCATGATCCTGCGCGGGGTGGAGCGCATCGTGGCGGTCAGCGATGCCGAGGTCAGCCAAGCCATGCGCCTGTATTTCACCGCCACCCACAATGTCAGCGAAGGCGCCGGCGCGGCTCCGCTGGCCGCCGCCTTGCAGGAGCGCGAACAGCTCAAGGGCAAACGCGTGGCACTGGTGCTGAGCGGCGCGAATGTCGACCGTGAACTGTTCGCCGCGCAGCTGGTTTAAGGCCGCGTCCCGCCGGTTTTACCACCGCGCTGTTCCAGCGCCAGCAGGTTCAGCAGGAACTGGCCGAAGTAGGTCAGATCCTGCTCCATGGCCGCGCGCGCGGCTTTGCCATTACCCGACTGTAGCGCCTTGAAGCAGTCGTCGTGGAAGTCGTTGAGACGCAACGACAAGTCGGCCTCGGTGAACAGTCGATTGAAGAGCGGTCCGACCTGCAGCCACAGCCCTTCGATCAGGCGTAGCAACACCGGGTTGGCGCAGGCTTGGTAGAGCGTCAGATGAAACCGGCTGTTGTCGCTCAGATAGCCCTGGACGTCGCGGCGCTCCAGCGCACTTTCCATGCGCTCGACACAGCCCTGCAAGATCGCCAGATCGCTGGCAGTCAGGCGCGGCGTGGCGGCTTCCACCGCCAGACCTTCCAGCGCCAGACGCACCTGGAACAAGTGTTGAAAGCGTTCACGGGTCATCGGCGGGACGCGCACCGAGCGCTGCGGCTCGGCTTCCAGCGCGCCCTCGGCCACCAGGCGTTGCAAGGCGGTGCGCACCGGCATCGGGCTGGTGCCCCAGGCCGCCGCCAAGTCGCGGATTTTCAAGCGTTCGCCGGGGCGGAATTGCCCGGCCAGCAGGCTCTCGCGAATACGTTGGTACAGCTGTTCCTGCAGGTTGTCGGCCATGCTCGCGTCACCGTGCAGGGGCCGGCGGCGCCGGCAGTTGGTTCTGGGTCAGGCTGCAGTCGTGCATCATCAGGGTGCCTTGTTCTCGATCAGACAGTTTCCGCCATCCACCACCAGCAATTCGCCGGTGATGTAACTCGCCTCCGGTGACGCGAGAAAGGCCACGGCGGCGGCGACTTCCTCCGGGCGCCCGGCTCGGCCGAGCGGGGTGTAGTGTGCCGCGTGGCGTTCCTCGTCGCTGCTCGAACCGGTGGCGATCCAACCCGGCGCGATGCTATTGACCGTGATGCCCTGCTTCGCCACTTCCAGCGCCAAGCTCATGTTCAGGCCGACCAAACCGGCCTTTGCCGCACTGTACGCAGCCTCGCCGAGGTTGCTGCCGCGCGTGCCCGTGGTCGAGCTGATAGTGACGATCCGCCCATAGCCACGCGCCTGCATGCCCGGCAGCAGGGCGCGGGTGAGCAGGAAGGTGCTGGTCAGGTTGCGCGCCAGCGACAGGTTCCAGGTGGCCAGGTCCATCTTGGCCACCTCGGCGAAAGGCTCGGCACTGCCCACCTGCGCCATCCCGGCGTTGTTCACCAGAATGTCCACCCGGCCCCATTGCGCCTCGGCCCAGGCCGCTAGCCGAGCGACCTGCGCTTCGTCCGTGAGGTCGGCGATTGCCGCGCGCACTTCGATGCCGTGCGCCGCCAACTCGGCGGCGCGCTGGTGGATGCGTTCACTGCTGGCCGTCAGCAGCAAACGCACACCTTGGCGCGCCAGCCGCCGGGCGATGGCAAAGCCAATCCCCTCGGCACTGCCGGCGCCACTGACTAAGGCCACCTGCCCTTGCCACTCGTTACCCAACATAAAAAACCCTCTTTGTGATCACAAATTTTGAGAATTGTAGCTTATCGGCTTTTTTATTACAGCTATTGACAGTTCTGTGATCACAAACAGATCATGTGCGGAAATTCGAACGAGGTGTTCAAAATGACCGCCAGTGGTATCAGCGAAAGCGCCGTGGAAACCTTAGCCGCCCGTGAGCGCGACCGTTTCCTCGAGCAGAATCCCAAGTCCATCGCCCTCGCAGAGCGCGCCCGCCACTCGCTGTTCGGCGGCGTGCCCATGCACTGGATGAGCGATTGGTCGACGCCTTCGCCGCTGTTTGTCAGCCGTGCCCAAGGCGCGCGCTTCTATGACGTCGATGGCCACGAGTATGTCGACTTCTGCCTCGGCGACACCGGCAGCATGTTCGGCCATTCACCGGCGCCGATTGCCCGCGCCCTCGCCGAACAAGGCGGCAACGGCCTGACCACCATGCTCCCGGGCGAAGATGCGGTAGTCGCGGGCGAACTGCTCGCCGAACGCTTCGGCCTGCCTTACTGGCAAGTCGCGACCACCGCCACCGACGCGAACCGCTTCGTCCTCCGTTGGGCGCGGGCGATCAGCGGCCGCAAAGTGGTTCTTGTGTTCGATGGCTGCTACCACGGCACCGTCGATGACGTGATGGTGCGGCACCAGAACGGCCGTACCGCGCACCGCCCTGGCCTGCTCGGCCAAGCCTATGACCTGACCCAATACAGCCGCGCCGTGCCCTTCAACGATCTCGCCGCCCTCGAAGCGGCCTTGGCCCAAGGCGACGTGGCGGCGGTGCTCTGCGAGCCGGCGATGACCAATATCGGCATGGTCCTGCCCGAGCCTGGTTATCACGCCAGGCTGCGCGAGCTGACCCGCCAGTACGGCACGCTGCTGATCATCGACGAAACGCACACCATTTCCACCGGCCCCGGCGGCTGCACCCGCGCCTGGAACCTGGAACCGGATTTCATCACCCTCGGCAAACCGATCGCCGGCGGGGTGCCTTGCTCGGTCTACGGCTGCAGCGCGGCAATGGCCACGGCCATGCAGTCGGCCCGCAGCCACGCCAGCGAGCACGGCGAAGGCCACGGCCATAGCGGTATGGGCACCACGCTGTCGGCCAACGCCCTGGCCATGCACTGCATGCGCACCAACCTCAGCGAAGTGATGACCGAGGCCGCCTACGCGCACATGCTGCCGCTGGCCGCTCGGCTGGCGGCCGGCTTTCGCCAGTTGATCGAGAAACACGCGCTGAAGTGGTCGGTCACCGAGCTGGGTGCCCGCAGCGAGTTCCAGTTCTGCCCACAGTCGCCGAAAACCGGCGCAGCCGCCGAAGCGGCTTTCCATGACAGCCTGCAGATGACTCTGCATCTCTACCTGATCAACCGCGGCATCCTCATCACGCCGTTCCACAACATGACCCTGTGCTGCCCCGACACCAGCGCCAGCGATGTCGATCGCCTGCTGGCTACGCTGGATGAAGCCTTGAGCGAGCTGCTGGCCATTCCCGGCGCGCGCGAAGCGTGACGCCTTAAGGTGGATGACGCGGTTTTCATCCACCTCAACCCATCCAAGGTGGATGGCTAAACCCTCATCCACCCTCTGCGAGAAACCAAGATGCAATTCGCCGACCTACAAGAAGCCCAAAACTTCCTCGCCGCTCACCCCGAGGTGCGCAGCCTCGAGCTGTTCATCATCGACGCCAATGGCGTGCCGCGCGGCAAGCTGCTGCACCGTGAGGAACTGTTGGCGGTCTTTGAGTCCGGCCGACCGCTGCCGAGCACCATCCTCGCCCTGACCATCAATGGCGAAGACGTCGAAGACACCGGCCTGGTCTGGG
>JBOICE010000072.1:0-2953 GCA_050739815.1 Pseudomonas sp.
CGAATCAGTTCCCTCTCGCGCAGTGTCAGCCGCGCCTGTTTCGCGTGCTCCAGATTGCATTTCAAGGGTATATGCCGGGCCGCGGCATAGCCGGAAAGCCCACCGGCCCAGGCTCTATTCAGTCCGATGTCGCGATGGTGGACCTTGACGATGGCCCGGATGATCGATTCCGTCGGGTCTTCCGCCAGCACTATGCCGCGTGCGCCCGCCTCTATTGCCAGGGCAATGGGGACATCTTCGTACAGGCCCTTGAGCACCAACACTCTCATTTCGGCGCTGCGGGTGAGTCCCGCGATGACCTCGAGCGGGTTCAGCGCATCCGGAAAGAAACTGAAAAAAATGACATTGGGACACAACTGATCGGCAAGATCCAGCGCGTTGGCATAGGTGGTGGCCTGGCCGCTCACTTCCATTCGAGGCTTCCTGGCATTGATCAAGTCCCGAAGGCCTATCAGAACAAGGGGACGACAATCGATCAGCATCACGCGTATGGGTTTAGTGCGGCTCGGCATTACCTTCCTCGCCCCCCTGCAAAACGAAAATTTCGTGTTGGTTGACAGCCTCCTTGCATAATTGACAGCCGCCTTCATACATATAAGTCGGCCCCGGGCAATTTGTCAGCAACGTCGAGCCTCGGGCGGAAACGGCAGGACAAGCGGCTATCCCCCTTTTCTACTGACTGGGCAAGCCGTTCAAGGTAGAAAACAGAAGTTACATCTGTCCTGATGCAGTCCAGGCAGCACGTGGCCATTTCCAGACCGCTGACGACCTGAGGTAATCCTCCCATTTTTAGTGCTCGCCAGAAGTAGAGGTCAGGCCGCGATGGCCAACTTCTGTTTGGGTGTGATGCCTCCCAGTAGGCGCATGCGCTACACGGCGGAGTTGGCGCAAGCCGGCTGTCAGGGTGCGACCGAGGGTAGGCCCGACCGACGGTGGCTGGGCTAGGCTGAAAGAACAGGTTCAACCAACCGGAGGAGGGGTCAGACTATGACGCTCGAATACCATCCGCTGATGCGGGAGTTTCCTGAATTTCATGCCGAGCTGCTGGCCTTGCAAGGGCACGATGCGCATTTCACCCGCTTGGCGGCGGACTACGAGGCGCTGGATAAGCGCATCTATCTGGTCGAGGACGGCCGCGAAGCGATGGAGGGGACGGCGCTGCAGGCGTTGAAGAACGAGCGGGTGACGCTCAGCGTAGAAATCGCCCGGCAACTGAAGCTGGCGGCGAACGGCAAGGGGGTTTGAGTTCCAGCGCTGCCGCTCGCGGCGCGGGCGTGGACCTCGACTCATAAGCTTGGGCAGGAGGGCTGACAGGACTGCCTGGCGGAAAGACGCGGCCAGGAGCTGTTTGAAACTTGTGTGTCGGGGTACGAGGGCTATCATGCGGACTTTTCTCTGACGGGAGTCCGCTCATGGCCAAGGCCAAGCGTATGTACGGCTGCACCGAGTGCGGCTCCACCTTCCCCAAGTGGGCCGGGCAATGCGGCGAATGCGGCGCGTGGAACACGCTGGTCGAAAGCCTGATCGAAGTGGGCAGCGAGGTTGCCAGTGGTCGTGCCGGCTGGGCTGGGCAGCAGGCGCAGATCAAGACCTTGGCCGAGGTCAGCGTCGAGGAGATGCCGCGCTTTTCCACGGCTTCCGGCGAGTTGGACCGGGTGCTCGGTGGCGGCCTGGTGGATGGCTCGGTGGTGTTGATTGGCGGTGATCCGGGGATCGGTAAGTCGACCATCCTCCTGCAAACCCTGTGCAATATCGCCACGCGCCTGCCCGCGCTGTATGTCACCGGCGAGGAATCCCAGCAGCAGGTGGCCATGCGTGCGCGGCGCCTGGGCTTGCCGGAAGACCAGCTGAAGGTGATGACCGAGACCTGCATCGAGGTCATCATCGCCACCGCGCGCAGCGAGCAGCCGAAGGTGATGGTAATCGACTCGATCCAAACCATCTTCACCGAACAATTGCAGTCGGCCCCCGGCGGCGTCTCCCAGGTTCGCGAGAGCGCGGCGTTGCTGGTGCGTTATGCCAAACAGAGCGGCACGGCGATCTTCCTGGTTGGCCACGTCACTAAGGAGGGGGCGCTGGCGGGGCCGCGCGTACTCGAGCACATGGTCGATACCGTGTTGTATTTCGAAGGCGAATCGGACGGCCGTCTGCGCTTGCTGCGCGCGGTAAAGAACCGTTTCGGCGCGATCAACGAACTCGGCGTGTTCGGCATGACCGACCGTGGCCTGAAGGAGGTCTCCAACCCCTCGGCGATCTTCCTCACCCGTGCCCAAGAGGAAGTGCCGGGCAGTGTGGTGATGGCGACCTGGGAAGGTACGCGGCCCATGTTGGTCGAGGTACAGGCGTTGGTCGACACCAGCCACCTGGCCAACCCCCGGCGGGTCACCCTGGGGCTGGATCAGAACCGGCTAGCGATGTTGTTGGCGGTGCTGCACCGACATGGCGGTATTCCAACCCACGATCAGGATGTGTTCCTCAATGTGGTCGGTGGGGTCAAGGTGCTGGAGACCGCATCAGACCTGGCCTTGATGGCCGCGGTGATGTCCAGCCTGCGCAATCGGCCGTTGCCGCATGATCTGCTGGTGTTTGGCGAGGTCGGCTTGTCTGGCGAGGTGCGGCCGGTGCCGAGTGGGCAAGAGCGCTTGAAAGAGGCGGCCAAGCACGGCTTCAAACGCGCCATAGTGCCGAAAGGCAATGCGCCAAAAGATGCCCCGCCAGGGCTGCAGGTGATTGCGGTGACGCGCCTGGAGCAGGCGCTGGATGCGTTGTTCGAGTAGGGCGAAGGGCCCCGAAGTGTGGCCCCCAGCCTAGGTTGTCTCATTCCCCGCCTAGCGAGGCCAGTTCGCGCTCCAGCAGTGTTTCGTCGCCCAGGTTGAGTTCGACCAGGCGGCGCAAGTGGCTGATGGAGTCGAGGTCGATGTGCCGGCAGACAAACCCGAGTAGCTCACCCTGA
>JBOICE010000073.1:0-17637 GCA_050739815.1 Pseudomonas sp.
TCCGCGCGCTTCAGTAGCTTCTTTACCGGGGCGGCAAGGCCCAGGCGCGGCGGGGTGGCGAGGTTATACCAGAGCCAGTCGGCCTCGGCCACGTTGGGTGCGGCTGTCTCGACTTGGATCAGCCAGGGTTCGATGGCCAGTTGGAAGTGGCTGAAGCTGTGGGTCAGCCCTGCCAGCTCGTGGCGGTTGCCGAGGGTCAGGCCGTGGCGTGCGGCGAAATCGTCCAGCTCATCGGCCGCGGGCACTTCCGGTAGGCTCCAGAGCCCGCCCCAGAGTCCGCTGGAGGGGCGGCGATAGAGCAAGATGGCGCCTTCGCGGTTGGCCAGGATGGGCATCAGGGTGCGCTTCTGCGGCAGCGCCTTGCGCGGCTTGGGGGTCGGGTAGGCGCTTTCGCGGCCCAGCAGGTGCGCTCGGCAACCGCTCTGCAATGGGCACAACAGGCAGCTCGGCTTGCTGCGGGTGCAGAGGGTGGCGCCAAGATCCATCATCGCCTGGGTGTAATGGTTGACCCGTTCGAGCGGGGTGAAGCGTTCAGCGGCGTCCCACAGTTGCTTGGCGACTTTCGGCTCGCCGGGGTAGCCGTCTTGCGCGCTGTAACGGGCCAGCACGCGTTTGACGTTGCCGTCCAGAATCGGCGCGCGCAGGCCCATCGACAAACTCGCGATGGCGCCGGCAGTGGAGCGGCCAATGCCTGGCAGCTCGGTGAGCCGTTCGACATCCCGCGGAAATTCGCCGCCATGCTCGGCCATGACGGTTTTCGCGGTTTTCTGCAGGTTGCGTGCGCGGGTGTAGTAACCGAGGCCGGTCCACAGGTGCAGCACTTCGTCCTCAGGCGCCGCGGCCAGTGCCTGAACACTGGGTAGGGCGCCCATGAAGCGGTCGAAGTAGCCAAGCACGGTGCTGACCTGGGTCTGCTGCAGCATGATCTCGGAAACCCACACGCGGTACGGGCTGATGTTGTGTTGCCAGGGCAGATCCTTGCGGCCGTGGCGGTCGTACCAGTCGAGTACCGCGCTACTGAATTGCTCGGGGCTCATTGTTTGAACAGGCCTTTGAGTGCGTCTTTCAGCTCCGGGCTGACCTTGTCGCCAAGCTTTTCTTCGATCTTTTCGCTGAGCTTGTCGCCAGCCAGTTTGCCTGCGACCTTGCCCAGGCCGTCCTTATCCAGGCGGCAGGCTTTGGCGCCCAGCTCAAGTGGACCGCGGCAGCGCAGTGGCCACTCGATGCCGACGTAGCGTGGGTTCACTTGGCAGGCCGGATCAGGCATTTCGCTCTTGTCGCCTTCGATGGCGATGCCAAGGCGGTAGTCCATGCCGAGCACGCGCAGGTCGATGTCGCCGCTGCCTTTTACCGCCAGGCCGGGGATGCGAGCCTTCAGGTCGGGGTTGCTGGCGACGCCGTTACGGAAGCTCAGGTTGCCCTTGAGTTCTTCGAACGGCGTGTCTTTGCCGCGTGCGGGGCCGCTGAGCGACTTGCGGTTAAGCGTGGCGATGCCTTGGCACAGCTGTTGTTCCAGGTTGGCGTCGAGCAGCACGCCATCGTTCAAGGTAAAGCTGGCGGTGCCGTTGAGGCCTTCCATCCAGGCTTTCTGGCTGTTGCCGCTGGTGCTGACGTCCGCGTTCAGGTCGAGCAGGCCCTTGAGGGGTGGTTTCTGGTCTTGGCTCTTGAGCAGTTGCTCGAGCGGTATGTGGCTGATGCGCTTCTGTGCGCTCAGCAGCGGGATGGTGGGGCGCACGTCGAGCTTGGCATTGACGGCGAAGTTGCCGTTGTAGAGTTCGCCGCGAAGGTTTTCCAGGGTTAGCAGGCCGTCTTTGCCGTTGGCTTTCAGGCTGGCGTTTTGGATCGGTAGTTTGTCGAGGGTCAGTTCGCCGAGGCTGAGGTTGAGAGCCATATCCAGCTTGCGCAGCTGGTCGATCGGCAGCAACGGTGTTTCACTCCAGGCTTGCTGGGTCGGGGCGTTGGGTAGCGCGCCGCTGCCATTTTGGCTGGCGGTTGCAACGGTGCTTTTCACTTCGGCTTGGCGGCTGGTAGTGGCTGCCGCGGCAGCCTTGGTCTTCGGCGGCAGGTAGCGATCGAGATTCAGGCGGTCGCCTTTGATCTGGGCATTCAGCGCCTGTTTGGCGAAGTCGGTGATGGCGAGGTTGCCGGTGAAGCTGCTGTCGTCGAGCTTCAGGTTCAGTTCATCCAGGGTCAGGCTGGTTGGGCTGCCTTTGAGACGGGTGACCAGTTCGAATTTGCCGAGGGTGCCGGTATCGGCGGTGGCGGGCAGTTGCTGGCCCAGGCCTTCGAGGAATTCCCGCAGGTTGAGTTGGGCGATGGACAGGCCGCCGGTCAGCTTCGGCTCTTTGTTCAGGTCGCGAACGTTCAGCTCGCCGAGCGCGCGTAATTGGTTGGCGGAAAACTTCAGGCCGTTCCATTCGGCGATCTGGGCCGCCTGGTCAAGGAGCAGCTGGCCTTGGGCGGCGAAGGTCAGGGTTTTGCCCTGGAACGGTTCGCCAGAGGCTTCGCCCGACAGTTTCAGGTCTTCGAATTGGTAGCGCTTGAGGGCTCGATCGAAACGCAGTTGACCTTGCAGTTCGGTCTTGGCGCGCAGTACTGGCTGGTTGGTGCCGAAGAAGGCCGTCAGTTTCAGCGGGATGTTGGCGCCTTCACGGATAGCGCCGGTGGTCAGCTCAATGCCTTCGGCGCTGAGCTGCTGGCCGCTCCTGGCGTCGTGGTAATCGATGCGGGCATTGTTCAGCGTCAGGCTGTCGATATCGAGCTTGAGCGGTTGTGTCGCTGGTGCTGCGGCAGGCTCGGTGCTGGCGGGCGTTGCGCTTGGCGCAGGCTGGTTGGCTGCTGCGGGTGGCGCGGTCGGTTTGGCTGGATGACCTATGTCTTGCCAATTGCCGCGGCCTTGCTCGTCGCGGCTGAGCGTCAGATTAAGGCCGTCGACCTTGATGTCGCTCATCTGTACTTCTTTGCGCAGCAGTGGCAATACCCGCACCGACAGGCCAAGCATGCGCAGGTCGGCAAAAGGCTGGTCGGGGGTGGCCGCGCTCGCCAGGGTGGCCTCGTGCAGTTGCAGGCCCAGCCAGGGGAACAGGCTCCAGCCGATATCGCCGTTCAGCGTCAGTTCCAGGTTGGCCTTGTCGCGGGCGAGCTGGCGGATCTCGTCTTTGTAGTCGTTGGGATCGAACAAGTGGGTCAGGGCAAAGCCCAGCGCCACGAGGATCAGCAACAGTCCGAGGAAAAACAGACCCAGGATTTTGCCGAGCGATTTCATGGACGAGTCCTTGTAGTGAGTTCGATGCAGGTGTGGGTAGCGAGTATACAGGTTGGCTGAAAACTACTGCGCTTGCTGCGCAGTTGGCGGGCTACCGGCTGTGCGGCCTGGCTCGCAGAGGGTTGGACGGGGAAGCCGGTGTACGGTTCCCGGCTGTCGGCTCGTTGTGCCCTGGGTCGCTGACTTAGAGTGGGTCAAGCGGCAGCCGTGGCCCGGAACCTCACTTGTCCAGCCGATCTTGTGGTGCGGCCAGCTGCAGCGGTTTGCCGGCAGCCGTAGCCCAGCGCTGGGTTTCGTCGAGCAAGCGGCGGGCGACCCCGCGCTGACGGGTGAGCTGGCGCACGCAGAGGTGGGACAGGCGCCAGTGCGACTCCCCGCGCTCGAGCAGGGCGGCGCCGAGCAGACGATCGTTGAAGCGCCCTGCGATCAAGGTGCCCTGCTCGATAGCGCTATCGAGCAGAGATTCGACATCGGGGTAGGGCGGCAGTAGCCAGGCCGGTGCGTCGGCATAGATTTTCGCCAGATCGTTTTTGTCCTGCGCCGAGGGGGCGCTGACGACTTCGACGAATACAGGCATGGCGCGGCTCCAGGTGGCGGTTCGAGTGGGCGGGCGCGAGTGTAAACCGCAGCAACCGCCGCCGGTAGCCGCGTCGAGCCTCGTCGCCCTATAATGGTCGCCTTTTCCGTGAGCATTTTGTGGAGCTGGTGATGGCCGAACGTACGGCGTCCGTCGAGCGCAACACCTTGGAAACCCAGATCAAGGCCTCGATCAATCTGGATGGCACTGGCAAAGCACGCTTTGCGATTGGCGTGCCGTTCCTTGAGCACATGCTCGACCAGATCGCCCGGCATGGGCTGATCGACCTGGATATCGAAGCCGAAGGCGACCTGCATATCGATGACCACCACATGGTGGAAGACGTCGGTATCACCCTGGGGCAGGCCTTCGCCAAGGCCCTCGCTGACAAGAAAGGCATCCGTCGTTACGGCCACGCTTATGTGCCGTTGGACGAAGCGCTGTCGCGGGTAGTGATCGACTTTTCCGGTCGCCCCGGGTTGCAGATGCACGTGCCGTTCACCCGTGCCAGCGTCGGCGGCTTCGATGTCGACCTGTTTCAGGAATTCTTCCAGGGCTTCGTCAATCACGCTCAGGTCAGCCTGCACATCGACAATCTGCGCGGGCACAACACCCACCACCAGATCGAGACCGTCTTCAAGGCATTCGGCCGCGCGCTACGCATGGCCGTCGAGCTGGACGAGCGGATGGCCGGGCAGATGCCCTCGACCAAGGGTTGCCTGTAATGCAGACGGTGGCGGTTATCGACTACGGCATGGGCAACCTGCATTCGGTGGCCAAGGCCCTCGAGCATGTCGGTGCCGGGCGGGTGCAGATCACCAGTGATGCCAGTGTGATTCGCGAAGCCGATCGCGTGGTATTTCCCGGTGTCGGTGCGATTCGCGACTGCATGGCGGAGATTCGCCGACTCGGTTTCGACGAGCTGGTGCGCGAAGTCAGCCAGGATCGGCCGTTCCTCGGCATCTGCGTCGGCATGCAGGCGTTGCTCGAGCACAGCGAAGAAAATGACGGGGTCGATTGCATCGGTCAGTTTCCCGGCCAGGTGCGTTTCTTCGGCAAGGATATGGTTGAAGATGGCGAGGCGCTGAAAGTGCCGCACATGGGCTGGAACCAGGTGACGCAGACGCTGGATCACCCGCTCTGGCACAACATTCCCGACCTGGCGCGCTTCTATTTCGTGCATAGCTACTACATCCAGGCGGGCAACCCGCGACAGATCGCCGGGCGTGGTCACTATGGTGTCGACTTTGCCGCGGCCCTGGCCGATGGCCCGCGCTTCGCCGTGCAGTTCCATCCGGAGAAGAGCCATACCCATGGCCTGCAGTTGCTGCAGAACTTTGCCGCCTGGGATGGTCGCTGGTAATGAGCCGGGCCAAGCACAAGGCGCCAAGCCTGAGCCTCGAAACCGCGCAAGAAACTGCGGCGGTGGCGGCGATCAAGGACTTCCTGGAAGAGCGCTTCGAGCTGAAACTGGGCTCTTTCGAGGCGCAGGAAGTGCTCGAGCTGTTCACCCGTGAAGTGGCGCCGCTGTTCTACAACAAGGCGATTAGCGATGTGCAGGCGCACCTGGCCGACAGGTTCCTGAGTATTGAAAGCGACTTGTGGGCGCTCGAAAAGAGCTGACCCTTCACCGATTCCAAGAACTGAATTCCAAGACTTGAGCAGGTTCGACTGATGCTGATTATTCCCGCTATCGATCTCAAAGACGGCGCCTGCGTGCGTCTGCGCCAGGGCCGCATGGACGATTCCACGGTGTTCTCCGATGACCCGGTGGGCATGGCCGCCAAGTGGGTCGATGCGGGTTGCCGGCGCTTGCATCTGGTTGACCTGAACGGCGCCTTCGAAGGCCAGCCGGTCAACGGTGAAGTGGTCACCGCCATAGCCCGGCGCTATCCGCAGCTGCCGATCCAGATCGGCGGCGGCATTCGGTCGCTGGAAACCATCGAGGCTTATGTCAAAGCCGGCGTCAGTTACGTGATCATCGGCACCCAGGCGGTGAAGCAGCCAGAGTTCGTCGCCGAGGCCTGCCGCGCCTTCCCGGGCAAGGTGATAGTCGGCCTGGACGCCAAGGACGGGTTCGTCGCCACCGACGGCTGGGCCGAAGTCAGTGCGGTGCAGGTCATCGATCTGGCCAAGCGCTTCGAGGCGGATGGGGTGTCGGCCATCGTTTATACCGACATCGCCAAGGACGGCATGATGCAGGGCTGCAATGTGCCCTTCACGGCGGCCTTGGCCGCGGCGACCCAGATTCCGGTAATTGCCTCCGGCGGCATTCATAACCTCGGTGATATCCGTGCTCTGCTGGATGCCAAAGCCCCCGGGATCATCGGCGCCATCACTGGCCGGGCGATCTACGAAGGCACGCTGGACGTCGCCGAGGCGCAAGCGTTCTGCGACAGTTACAAGGGCTAACCTGTACCCGAGGGTGGGTTCGCCGCGCAGCGACGTAACCCGCCGACGGGCGTCAACTTCAAACCCGCTATGGTGGGTTACGGCCTGTGGCCTAACTCACCCTACGAGAGCACCGCTATGGCACTGGCTAAGAGAATCATCCCCTGCCTCGACGTCGACAACGGTCGCGTGGTCAAAGGCGTCAAGTTCGAGAACATCCGTGATGCCGGTGACCCGGTCGAGATCGCCCGCCGCTACGACGAGCAGGGTGCCGACGAGATTACCTTTCTCGATATCACGGCCAGCGTCGATGGCCGCGACACCACGCTGCATACCGTCGAGCGCATGGCCAGTCAGGTGTTCATCCCGCTGACCGTGGGCGGTGGAGTGAGAACCGTGCAGGACATCCGCAACCTGCTGAATGCCGGGGCGGACAAGGTGTCGATCAACACCGCGGCGGTGTTCAACCCGGAGTTTGTCGGCGAAGCGGCTCAGCGGTTCGGCTCGCAGTGCATAGTCGTCGCCATCGACGCGAAAAAGGTTTCGCTACCCGGTGAAACTCCGCGCTGGGAGATCTTCACCCACGGTGGGCGCAAACCCACGGGCCTGGATGCCGTGCTCTGGGCGAAGAAGATGGAAGAGCTTGGCGCTGGTGAAATCCTCCTGACCAGCATGGATCAGGACGGCATGAAGAACGGCTTCGACCTCGGTGTCACCCGCGCCATCAGCGAGACCCTCGGCATCCCAGTGATCGCCTCCGGTGGCGTCGGCAATCTGGAGCACCTGGCTGCGGGCATCCTCGAGGGCAAGGCCTCGGCGGTACTGGCGGCGAGCATCTTCCACTTCGGCGAATACACCGTGCCGCAAGCCAAGGCCTATCTGGCCAGCCGTGGAATTGTGGTACGCGAATAGCGTAGGCCTGGTGTCGGCGCTCATTCCGCGCCGCCAAGTCTGCATCTGACTGATCGGTCGCATATTTTCAGCCAAGGCTGTGCGCCAGCAGCGGCGCTGGGTATGCTGAGCCGCGCTGTGCACTCTACACATTAAAAAAGAAGGGAGTCGCTATGTTCAAACGCCTGTTGCTTGCGCTGACTGGCACCTTATTGGTGCTTACCGGCAGTGCCCATGCCGATATGAACGAGAACTACAGTGTCGTCCTGCTGACCGAGAACTTCCCGCCGTACAACATGGCCATCAATGGCAAGAACTTCGCCCAGGAAGACAATATCGACGGCATTGCCGTGGATATCGTGCGGGAGATGTTCAAGCGTGCGGGGGTCAAGTACAGCCTCACACTGCGCTTCCCATGGGATCGGATTTACAAACTGGCGCTGGAGAAGCCGGGCTATGGCGTGTTCGTCACCGCCCGTCTGCCGGAGCGTGAGCAAGCGTTCAAATGGGTTGGCCCAATCGGCCCGGACGACTGGATCATGCTGGCCAAGTCCGACAGCACGATCGCCTTGAGCAGCCTGGGCGACGCGAAGAAATACAAGGTCGGTGCCTACAAGGGCGATGCCATTGCCGAATACCTGGCCCAGCAAAAGCTCGAGCCACTGACCGCCTTGCGCGATCAGGAAAACGCCAAGAAGCTGGCAAGCGGACAAATCGACCTGTGGGCCACGGGCGATCCGGCTGGGCGCTATCTGGCCAAACAGGAAGGGGTCGATGGGCTGAAGACCGTGCTGCGTTTCAATAAGGCCGAGTTGTTTCTGGCGCTGAATAAAGAGACCCCGGATGAAGTGGTGCAGAAGCTGCAGGGGGCGTTGGACAAGATGCGTAATGAGGGTTTCGTCGACGAAATCCTTAACAGTTATCTGTAATCTCGGTTAAACGCTGCAACGGGCCGGACTAACAACGGCCATGGCCAAGGATGGCAACGAGACGAGCATTCCATGCTTGGGCCTTGGCGCTCAGCTGGAATGCCACTGGCCATAAAAACAAATCATGCGGGCAGTCCTGACCATGCTGAAACTATTCAAGCGCACTCTGTTGTTGGGTTTGATTCTGGGAGCCGCAACGGCTCGAGCCGAGTTGCCAGCCGACTACAAGGTCGTGCTGCTGACCGAGAACTTTCCGCCTTTCAACATGGCTGTGGATGACAAGAACTTTGCCCGCGACGATGGCATCGATGGTATTAGCGCCGATATCGTGCGCGAAATGTTCAAGCGTGCGGGTATCGACTACACCTTGAGTCTGCGTTTTCCCTGGGATCGTCTCTATCGGCTGACATTGGACAAGCCCAATTACGGCTTGTTTTCCACCACCTATACCGACGAGCGCAAACCCCTGTTCAAGTGGGTCGGGCCGTTGGCCAAGACCGGCTGGGTGCTGTTGGCTGCGCCCGGCAGCACGCTTAAGGTGCCGAGCCTGAAAGAGGCCGGGAAATACACCATTGGTGCCTACAAGAACGATGCGGTCAGTCAGCACCTGGAAAGCCAGGGCATGACGCCGATCAACGCCCTGCGCGATCAGGAAAACGTGAAGAAGTTGACCGGCGGCAAGATCGACCTGTGGGCCACCACCGATCCGGTGGGTCGCTACCTCGCGAAGCAGGAAGGTGTCGGCGGTTTGACCACGGTGTTGCGCTTCAACGATGCCGAGCTGTACCTGGCGTTGAATAAGGACACCCCGGACGAAGTGGTGGAGCGCCTGCAGAAGGCCCTGGACGAATTACGTGCCGAGGGCTTTATCGAAGACATCACCGGTAACTATCTGTAAGAGCCGAATCTCGCCTGCTCCGACCTTGGCAAGCACCAGGCTTCAATAGCAGCCTGGTGGTGCGGGCACTACGCCGCACGGAGCTGCAGCTTGCTCAGGTTTTATTCGCCGCGGGTGACGTTCAGGCCTTTCAGCAGGTTGAGCGCTTGATCCAGTTGGAAGTCATCGTCCTGCGGGCGTGGCTGTTTGCCCTGGGCTTTGTCCTTGCCGCTGGGTTTGTCCGCGCCGCCGTTGCCATTGCCTAGATGTCCGGCGAGATCGGCTTCTTTGAAGCTTTCACCATCCTGCTCGCGGGTGATCTTGCCGCGCGCCACTTCGATATCCGGCACTATGCCCTGGGCCTGAATCGAACGGCCATTCGGGGTGAAGTACAGCGCCGTGGTGATCTTCAGGGCGCGATCATTGCTTAGCGGCAGCACGGTTTGCACCGAGCCTTTGCCGAAACTGTCGGTGCCCATCAGGATGCCGCGTTTATGATCTTGCAGGGCGCCGGCAACAATCTCCGAAGCCGAAGCGCTGCCGCCGTTGATCAGCACCACCAGGGGCACCCCCTCGCTGGCATCGACCGGATCGGCGGAGAAGCGCAGTTCGGAGTTGGCGATGCGGCCTTTGGTGTAAACGATCAGACCCTTTTTGAGGAAGTGGTCGGTAACTTCCACCGCCGCCTGTAGCACCCCGCCAGGGTTGTTGCGCAGGTCGAGCACCAGGCCGCGGAGCTTCTGGTTGCCATTGTCTTTGCGCAGCTTGGCCAGAGCCTTGCCCACTTCATCGCCACTGTTGACCTGGAATTGGGTGATGCGCAGGTAGCCGTAGCCCGGCTCGAGCATCAAGCTTTTCACGCTCTTGACCTTGATCACCGCGCGGGTCAGCTCCACGTCGAACGGCTGGCCGCCTTCGCGTACCAGGGTCAGGAGGATTTTTTCGCCGGCTTTGCCGCGCATCTTGTCCACGGCTTCCATCATCGACAGGCCCTTGGTTGGCTCACCGTCGATCTTCACTATCAGGTCGCCGGGCTGGATGCCGGCCTTGGAGGCCGGTGTGTCGTCGATTGGCGAAACCACTTTGACGAAGCCATCTTCCAGGCCGACTTCGATACCGAGACCGCCGAACTCGCCGCTGGTGCTTTCCTGCAGTTCGGCGAAGTCTTCCGGGCCGAGGTAGGCCGAATGCGGGTCGAGGTTGCTGAGCATGCCCTTGATGGCGTTTTCCAACAGGGTCTTGTCGTCTACCGGCTCGACATAGGCCGCTTTGACTCGGTCCAGGACCTCGGCGAAGGTGCGCAGCTCATCGAGCGGCAGTGGCGCTTTGCCGTTCGTCGCCGCTGCTGGCGCGGCGCTCTCGGCATCTTGAGCGGCCTGCAGCAGCGGTGCGCCGATCACCAGCGCGATAGCCAGGGCCAGAGAGGTAAGGCGGGACAAATGCGGCATAGCGAACGGGCTCCAGTAATAGGTGATGGTGCGCTTATCCTTGCGCGCGACACCAGTGTGCCGGGTCGCTTGGGCGGCCCTGCTGACGAATCGCAAAATACAGCGCCGGCGTAGCTTGGCCGCCGCTAGTGCCGACTGTCGCAATCGGCTCGCCAGCTTTGACAATGTCGCCGGCATCTTTCAATAAACTTTGGTTGTGGCCATAAAGGCTCAAATAACCGTTGCCATGGTCGAGAATGACCAGAAGCCCGGCGCCACGCAACCAGTCGGCAAATACCACGCGGCCACCGTGTACGGCGCGTACTTGGCTACCGGCAGAGGCGCCAATCAACACGCCATCCCAGGTTGTGCGAGCGTCGCCGCCGCGCGGGGTTCCATAGCGGGCGACCAAGCGGCCATCGACTGGCCACGGCAGCTTACCGCGGCTCTTCGCGAAAGGGCCGCCGTAGGTAGCTCCGGCGCTGGAAACCAACGGACCACTGACAGCTTTGTTGGGCGTCGGGCTCGACTGTTTTTCCGCCAGTTGCTGCTCCGCCAACGCACGTTTGCGCGCCTCTTCAGCGGCTTTGGCTTCGCGGGCCTGGCGGGCGAGGGTCTCTTCAATGGTTTTCAGCACGCGCCCGAGATCGGCTTGCTCCTGCTCGCGGGCCTTAAGTTTCTGCCCGCGCGCGTTGGATTCCTGGTTCAGCTTGGCCAGCGCCAATTGGCGTTCCTTGCGGGCTTGCGCCAATTGTTCGCGGCGACCATCCAGCGCGCTTTTTTGCTCGGCCAGTTGAGCTTGCTGGGCGACGCTTTCACGTTCGACATTGGCCAGTTGGCGCAGGGTTTCGTTGAAGGTGTTGAGTTGTTCCAGGCGCGCCTGACTGACGTAGTCGTAATAGGTGAGGGTGCGGGCAAATTTTTCCGGGTTTTGCTGGTTCAGCAACAGTTTCAGGTATTCCTGGCGCCCACTTTGGTAGGCGGCCCGCGCTTGAATACCGATCAGGCGCTGCTGTTCAAGGCGCGCGCCTTCGAGTTTTTTTTTCTCACTGTCTAGACGCTGGATCTCGGCTTCACTTTTTTTTAGCTCTTCCTGCAGGGCTTTGACCTGCTTTTCCAGCTGGCCCATTTCGGTTTCCGTGCCGCGCAGGTCTTTCTGCACGCCGGATTTTTCCTGCTCCAGCTGTTTAAGCAGCTTTTTCAGCTCGCCAATATCTTGCTGCGCAGCCTCTAGCTGCTTCTGGGTTTCAGTGCGTTGATCGGCCATTACCGGGCTGAGCAGGCAAGCAAGGAGGACGGCAATCAAGGTGCGGAGCATGGGGCGGGCGATACCGGGGGGAAAGGGACGCCCTAGTATGCCCGCGGCGGGCTGCAAAAAAAACGCCCCAGACCACAGGTGATGGGGCGTTTGTGCCGAGCGGTGCTGGTTTAGCTCATATCGCGGGCGATCCATTCGAGCAAACCCGGCAATTGGCGGGTGCGCTAGGCACCCGTGCGGCCCTGTCGGCGGTTCCTGAGTAAGAGGATAAGGGGATGAGTGTGGCGGGCAGTATCGCGGTTCGACTTTTGCGCAAAAACCGGGTTAGCTTCAAATGACTCTTGCGCAAGGATCAAGAATGAAATCCACCACCGATGAGTTGCAGGCCTTCGTCTGCGTGGTCGACAGCGGCTCGATCACGGCGGCGGCCGAGCAGTTGGGGCAGGCGGTGTCGGCGGTCAGCCGCAGTTTGAGCCGGTTGGAGCGCAAGCTCGAGGTCACGCTGCTGCAGCGCACCACCCGACGCTTGCAGTTAAGCGAAGAAGGTGCGCTGTTCCTGGCCCGCGCGCGCAGCATCCTGCAGTCCTTGGACGAGGCGGAGGAAATGCTGACCCTGCGTCGCCAACAGCCGGCCGGGCGTCTGCGCGTGGATGCCGCATCGCCCTTTATGCTGCATTGCATCGTGCCGCATATCGCTGAGTTCGTGCGCTTGTATCCGGCGATTCAGCTGGAGTTGAGCAGTAACGAGCGCAACATCGACCTGATCGAGGAGCGCACCGATATCGCGATCCGCATCGGCGCCTTGGCCGACTCATCCCTGCATGCGCGGCCGTTGGGTTCCAGCCCGCTACGCCTGTTGGCCAGCCCGGCCTACTTGGCGGAGCGCGGCGAGCCGCAGAGCGTGGCTGAGTTGAGTCGGCACCGTTTGCTCGGTTTCACCGATCCCGAGGCGCTCAATCATTGGCCATTGCGAAATGCGGTGGGGGAGCGCTTGAAAATCGTCCCTGAACTCGCGGCTTCGAGTGGTGAAACCCTACTCCAGTTGGCTCTGGAGGGGCTGGGTATCGTCTGCCTGTCCGACTTCATGAGCGTCGCGGCCGTCAGCGCCGGGCGCTTGCGCCCGCTGCTGGAGGCGCAGCGCAGCGACCATCGGCTGCCAATCAACGCGGTGTATTACCGCAATACCGCGCTGGCTGCGCGGATCGGCTGTTTTCTCGACTTTTTCGCCGCCCGCGTACGGCTCTGAAACCCTGCGCCTTTAAGATCATGCGCCTTTAAACCATGCATTGATAAACGAAGAAGCCCCGACCTTGGCCGAGGCTTCTCGTGGGGCGTCGAGCTTATTGCAGTTCGAGGATGCTGGTGCCGGTCATCTCCGCCGGTTGTGGCAGGCCCATCAGCCTCAGCAGGGTCGGTGCCACGTCGGCCAGCACACCACCTTCGCGCAGGCTGACCTTGCGCTTGCCAACATAGATGAAGGGCACCGGCTCGCAGGTATGCGCGGTGTGCACCTGGCCTGTGCATTCATCTTCCATCTGCTCGACGTTGCCGTGGTCGGCGGTGATCAGCGCTTCGCCGCCAACTTTATCCAGCGCGGCGACGATGCGGCCGACGCAGGTGTCCAGGCATTCCACGGCCTTGACTGCCGCTTCGAACACGCCGGTATGACCGACCATATCGCCGTTGGCGTAGTTGACGATGATCACGTCATAACGCTGCTGTTCGATGGCTTCGACGATGCGATCGGTGACTAGCGGCGCATTCATCTCCGGTTGCAGGTCGTAGGTGGCGACTTTCGGTGAAGGAATGAGGATGCGCTCTTCGCCCTCGAACGGCTCTTCGCGGCCGCCGGAGAAGAAGAAGGTGACGTGGGCGTATTTCTCGGTTTCGGCGATGCGCAGCTGGGTCTTGCCGTGTTTGGCCAGGTATTCGCCGAGCACGTTATCCAGGCTGGTCGCCGCGAAGGCGCTGGGCGCCTGGATGCTGGCGGCGTACTGGGTGAGCATGACGAAACCGGCGAGCTTGGGCTGACGAGCGCGGGCGAACTCGTTGAAGTCCGGCTCGACGAAGGCGCGGGTCAGCTCGCGGGCACGGTCGGCACGGAAGTTCATGAAGACCACGGCGTCGCCGTCTTCGACTTTAACCGGGGCGCCGATGCGGGTGGCTTTGACGAACTCATCGCTCTCGCCGCGGGCATAAGCGGCTTCCAGGGCGGCGAGGGCGTTGTCCGCCTGGAACTGCGACTGGCCGTCGACGATCAGGTTGTAGGCGGCTTCGACCCGATCCCAGCGGTTATCGCGGTCCATCGCAAAGTAGCGGCCGATGATCGAGGCGGTACGGCCTTTGCCGAGTTTGGCGAAGGTGCTGTCGAGCAACTCAAGCGACGGTTGGGCGCTGATCGGCGGAGTGTCGCGGCCGTCGAGGAAGGCATGCAGATAAATCCTCTCGGCGCCGCGTCGGGCGGCCAGTTCGGCCATGGCCACCAGATGATCCTGATGGCTGTGCACGCCGCCGTCAGACAGCAGGCCGAGGATATGCACCGCCTTGCCGGCGCCGACGGCTTGATCCACCGCGCGAGTGATCGCCGGGTTGTCGAAGAACTCGCCATCGCGGATGGCTTTGGTCACTCGGGTAAAGTCCTGGTACACCACGCGGCCGGCGCCGAGGTTCATGTGGCCGACCTCGGAGTTGCCCATCTGCCCGTCCGGCAGGCCGACGTCCATGCCGCTGCCTGAGATCAGGCCATTGGGCTGGGTGGCGCGCAGGTGATCGTAGACCGGCGTGTTGGCGGCGTAGATGGCGTTGTACTCGGGGCTGTCACTGTGACCGAAGCCGTCCAGGATGATCAGAACCAGGGGTTTGGGCGTGGCAGTCATAGATCCGGCTCGCTTTTGGCGTGGTGTTCAAAAAGGCTGGGCATTTTAAAGCCAAGTCTCGGCGGCGTCACCGCCGGGCGGGGTTTGGCCGACCTTTGGGGCTGTGTATACTGGCCGACATTTTACCGTCCTGGAACCTCTTGATGCTCGCTCACCTGATTGAATTTGCCACTACCCACTATGTGCTCAGCGGTGTGTTCGCGGTGCTGCTGGCCTTGCTGATCTTCACCGAGCTGAGCAAAGGTGGCCAAAGCCTGAGCACGCGCGAGCTGACGGCGCTGGTCAATGGCGACCAGGGCCTGGTGCTCGACGTGCGCTCGAACAAGGACTTCGCCAGCGGCCATATCGTCGGTGCGCTGAATATCCCTTACGAAAAAGTCGCCAGTCGCATGGCCGAACTGGAAAAGCACAAGGCCAAGACCCTGATCGTGGTCGATGCCCTGGGCCAGCATGCCGGCACCGTCAGCCGCGAGCTGAAGAAAGCCGGTTTCAATGCCGCCAAGCTGTCTGGTGGGATTTCCAGCTGGCGTGGCGACAACCTGCCCTTGGTGAAGTGATATGCCGTCTGTCGTCGTTTATTCCAGTAACTGGTGCCCTTACTGCACGCGCGCCAAGCAGTTGTTGGCGAAAAAGGGTGTGGATTTCGAGGAGATCAACGTCGACGGTCAGCCCGATGTGCGTGCCGAAATGACTCGCAAGGCGCGGGCCACCTCGGTGCCGCAAATCTGGATTGGCGGTACCCATGTAGGCGGTTGTGATGACCTCTATGCCTTGGAGCGCGCCGGCAAGCTGGATGCGTTGCTCAAGGCCTGAATTTTTGTAGAAACCTAACGATAAGAAGGCTCTGCTATGACCGACCAAGTGACCAACGGCGCCGCCCAGGGCGACCAGAACCCGCAGTTTTCCCTGCAGCGCATCTATGTGCGCGATCTGTCCTTCGAAGCGCCGAAGAGCCCGGAAATCTTCCGTCAGGAGTGGAGTCCGAGCGTGGCTCTAGACCTGAACACGCGGCAGAAATCCCTGGAAGGCGACTTCCACGAAGTGGTCCTGACCCTCTCCGTGACCGTTAAAACCGGCGAAGAGACCGCGTTCATTGCCGAAGTGCAGCAGGCCGGGATCTTCCTGATCAAGGGGCTGGACGCCGCGTCGATGAGCCACACACTCGGCGCGTTCTGCCCGAATATCCTCTTCCCGTACGCGCGCGAGGCTCTCGACAGCTTGGTCGTGCGTGGTTCGTTCCCCGCGCTGATGCTGGCACCGGTGAATTTTGACGCGCTCTACACTCAAGAGCTGAGCCGTATGCAAGCGGCTGGCGAGACCCCTGCTGTAGCCCAGCACTAAGTTGTGGCTGTACTGAAAAAGCGCCCTACGGGGCGCTTTTTCATGTCGGTGCTTTTGTCGGGAGCGCGCAAGTCCACTCCTGCGAGGTACTTCAGTCGAGACTGAAGCCGAGCTGGCGCCAGCCTTCATAGACGGCTACCGCGACGGTATTGGAGAGGTTCAGGCTGCGGCAACCAGGACGCATCGGCAGGCGTAGGCGCTGTTCGGATGGCAGGCTTTCCAGCACTTCGGCAGGTAAGCCACGGCTTTCAGGGCCAAATAGCAGCGCATCGCCCTGCTGAAAGCGCGCTTCGTGATAGGGCTGTGAGGCTTTGGTGGTAAAGGCGAACAGGCGCGGCTGACCGAGGCTTGCGAGGCAACTGGCAAGGTCGGCGTGGCGGCTCAGGCTGGCGTATTCGTGATAGTCCAGCCCGGCGCGGCGCAGGCGCTTGTCGTCCAGCTCGAAGCCGAGTGGCTCGATCAGATGCAGGTTGCAGCCGCTGTTGGCGCACAGCCTGATAATGTTGCCCGTATTGGGTGGAATTTCCGGTTGAAAGAGGATCACGTGAAACATGCACGGCTCCGAGCTTGAGGACGGGCAGGATTCTACTCCTGAAGAGGATCCGCGGCCGAAGTTATGGCGGCGCTTTCTTGCGGCATTGGCGCTGCTTGGCTTATTGGTTGGGTTGATGCTTGGCCGCTTGACGGCACCCGAGCCGGTAACCCTGGAGCAGGTCGAAGTGCTGCCGGATGGCCTGCAAATTTGGTTCAGCGATGAACCAAAAGTGTCCGGTGAGCACTTGCATGGTGCACTGGTGCTGTTGTTTGAGGCAGAAGGTCGCGCCCAGCATGGGCAGCTGCAGTTGGCTGGAAGGGGCGTGAACTGGCGGTTGATTCATAACGAGCGGGGCTTGCTGTTGAATCTGGTCGCTGCCCGCCCGCTGCGTGGCGAGTGGCACGGCGCAGCGGTGGAGGGGAGGTGGCGGCTGCGGATCAGCCTGCGTGCGGAATAAAAAAGGGGATTCCCCGGCCTGCCTGTACCAAGGTCCCCGAAATTGGCTGTACTCGATACTATGCAGTGGGTGTGCCAGTTTTATTACGCAGGCTGAATTCAGATGGTTACTTCTGATCGGGCCGGGTTTTATCGGTGCTAAAGAGTGCGTCTATGCGCCACAGGTGCCTCTCCGATAGCCATTGTTCTCTCGCGTTTTGAGTTCGGCGGTCTCCGCCAAAAGCATGCTGTGCTGGTGGACTTCGGCACAGGGTGGAGATTCGAACCGGTGTTTGCTGGGCGGCTGCGCTGTCGGTGAGCCACCTGATGTTGCTGGAGGCTCACTGACGCTGCATCTAGTGCGTATTGCGCGGGCTACAGGCCTGACTGACTTATTGGCTTCAAGCGTCGTCGCCGTCGTCATCATCGGTACTGTCGACTTTCATGCCGAGCTCCTTGATCTTGCGCGTCAGGGTGTTGCGCCCCCAGCCCAACAGTAGGGCGGCATCGCGGCGGCGCCCGGCGGTGTGCTTCAGGGCGGTCTCGATCATGATGCGTTCGAAGGTCGGCACGGCGCTGTCGAGCAAGCTCGATTGGCCGCGAGCCAGGGCTTGATCGGCCCACTGACGCAGGGCCTGCTCCCAGTTGGTCGCTTGCGCGCTATCTTGCGGCAGGGTAAGAAGCTCCGGTGGCAGGTCGTCGATATGTACTTCGCGGCCGGAAGCCATCACGGTGATCCAGCGGCAGGTGTTCTCCAACTGGCGAACGTTGCCTGGCCACGGCAGGTTTTTCAGGTACTCCTCGGTCTCGCTCTTCAGCAGCTTCGGCTCGACCG
>JBOICE010000074.1:0-6085 GCA_050739815.1 Pseudomonas sp.
CGGCCACCGGGAACGACATGGTCGGCGCGTGGAAGCCGTAATCGATCAGGCGCTTGGCCACGTCATCGACGCTGATGCCGCTGCTGTCCTTCAGCGGGCGCAGGTCGAGGATGCACTCATGGGCAACAGTGAAGTCGTAACGCTGTATCGGTTTCGCTACAGGCGGCTCGGATAAAGTGCTTCATGCGCGCTTTGGTCGGGGCGAATGAGTTCGCCGCCCCGGCAGGGACATGCCTTTGTTGAGGCGGTTGAGCGGTTGGCAGGACTCAGCCCTTGCCGGGAATGCCGTATTTGCGCAGGCGATTGGCGATGGCGCTGTGGGAGGTCTGCAGGCGCGCGGCCAGTTGCCGGCTGGAGGGGTAGCTGACGTAGAGCCTTTCCAGCAGGGCTTTTTCGAAGTCTTCCACGGCCTGTTCCAGGCTGCCGACTTCGCCGTCGGCCTGACGCGCCACCGAAGTGCCGGCGATATCCAGGTCGCCGACCTCCACCAGCGGGCTTTCGCAAATGGCCGCGGCGCGGAAGATCACGTTCTGCAGCTGGCGCACGTTGCCCGGCCAGCGATTGCCCAGTAGCGCCGGATAGGTGCCCGGGGCCAGGCGGCAGGGCGGGCGCTGGATCTGCGTGCAGGCCTGCTGCATGAAATGCCGGGCCAGCAGTAGGATGTCATGGCCGCGCTCGCGCAGCGGCGGCACTGCCAGGTTGAGCACATTCAGGCGGTAGAACAGATCCTCGCGGAAGCTGCCTTCGCCGACCATCTGTTCCAGGTTGCGGTGGGTGGCGCTGAGGATGCGCACGTTGACCTTCACTTCGCGGTCGCCGCCGACTCGACGGAAGCTGCCATCGCTGAGAAAGCGCAGCAGCTTGGCTTGCAGGTAGGGCGACATCTCGCCGATCTCGTCGAGGAACACCGTGCCCTGGTGGGCCAGTTCCAGCAGGCCGGGCTTGCCGCCGCGCTGGGCGCCGGTGAAGGCGCCGGGGGCATAGCCGAACAGTTCGCTCTCGGCCAGGCTCTCCGGCAAGGCCGCGCAGTTCAGGGCCAGGAACGGCGCGGCGCGGCGCGGCGTGGGCTGAGGGCGTGGCAGGCGCGCGCCACCAGTTCCTTGCCGGTGCCGGTTTCCCCCTGGATCAGCAGTGGCGCGTCGAGGCTGGCGATGCGTTGGGCGCGGGCTTTCAAGGTGCGCACCGGCGGTGAATCGCCGAGCAACGAATCGACGCCGTCGGCGTGATCATGGTGCAGGGCCGCCAGGCGTTCGCCGATGCGGTTGGGCGGGTAGAGGGTGAGCAGGGTGCCGGCCAGGTGATCGGCCTCGGTGATCGGCACGGTATCCAGCAACAGCTCCTGGCCGTTGAGGGTAACCTCGCGCAGCGGCAGGCGGAAGCCGTGCTCGATCAGTGAGGGTTGCAGGGTCTGGTCGTCGAACAGCGCTGCCAGCGGCTCACCGGCGGGTTCGTGCCCACACAGGGCGATAAACGCCGGATTGGCCAGCAGCACCAGGCCGTCCCTGTCCACCGTCAGCACCGGGTCGCTCATGGCGGCGAGCAGGGCGTCCAGCTGCAGGCGTCGGCGTTGCCCGGGGAGGATGTCGACCACGGTCACCGCCTGCACGCCCGCTGCCTTGTGCAGGGCGGCGCGCAGTTCATCGAGCACTTCGGCGCTGAGGGTCGGCGCATCGATGTAGACGTTCGGCGGCAGCATCTCCACCGCGTCCAAGTTGAGGCTGCGTCCGCCGAGCAGGGCGAGGACTTCCTGGGTGATGCCGACGCGGTCGATGAAGGTGACGTGGATGCGCATGGGGAAACCTGAAAGGGGGGCGAGCAGGACAGCGAGGCGAAGGAGTATGCCGGGCCCGCTGCGCTTGTGGCGAGCGCGCCGGGGCGGGCGTGGTCAGGCGCGGACTGCGCTGCGCGAACAGGCCGCCAGGTCCTCGAGGAACGAGCGGCAAACCCCGGCCTAAAGGTCGAGACTTGCCGCATGCCGGGTCAAAAAGAGCGCACGACACCAGATCTGTTCAGCTCAACGGCTAGTGGCCTGTGTGGCTAGTTCCATTAGTCAATTTCGGCGCCTGAAGCCCTGATACTGCGTTGCCGCTCCTCGCCATAGCCCTGCTATGACTCGTCGCGGCGCCTTGTCTCAGGACTCCAGACATCCGAACTTGAGTTAACAAACTAGCCATACAGGCCACTAGTCAGTGACTGCATTCAGTGCGCTTAGTTTTCTTGCCTTGTTTCGAGCTGGAGTTGTGTTGCCGGCGCCTTGCTTTTGCGTATGAACTGATAAGCCACACCCAGCGTGATAAACCACAACGGCGCGAAGAGCAGGGCTTCGCGGGTATCCGTCTCCAAGGTCAGTAACGCGATGATGAAAGCGAAGAAGCCCAAGCATGACCACACCATAAACACGCCGCCAGGCATTTTGTACTTCGAGGCCTTATGCAACTCAGAGCGGTTTTTCCGGTAGGACAAATAAGACAGCAGAATGATCGACCAGACGAACATGAACAAAATTGCGGAGATCGTAGTGATCAGTGTGAATGCCTCCATCAGGTTCGGGATCAGGTACACCAGCAAGGCGCCTGACAACAAGCAGATGCAGGAGAAAATCAGTCCGTTGGACGGGACCGAACGTTTAGATAACGTTTTGAAACTTTGCGGTGCATCGCCTTCCTGGGCCAAGCCGAACAGCATGCGACTGGTTGAGAACACTCCACTATTGGCAGACGACGCCGCCGACGTCAGCACCACAAAGTTGATGATGCTGGCAGCGGCAGGCAGGCCCGCTAGTAAGAAGAGTTCAACAAAGGGGCTTTTATTAGCCACCACATCGCGCCAAGGGGTCACCGCCATAATGGCAATCAGGGCGAACACATAGAAAATGATGATTCGGATCGGTATGGAGTTGATGGCGCGCGGCAGATTGCGCTCTGGGTTTTTCGCTTCAGCCGCAGTCGTGCCCACCAACTCGATACCGACGAAAGCGAAGACCGCGATCTGGAAGCCAGCGAAAAAGCCCATGAGCCCGTGCGGAAACATACCGCCGTCATTCCAGAGGTTGGTCAGGGTAGGAATCTTGCCGATCGGTGATTGATAGCCAGATACCACTAAATAGAAACCGGTACACACCAAAGCACAAATTGCCACGATCTTGATCATGGCAAACCAAAACTCCATTTCCCCGAACATTTTCACCGTGATCAGGTTTAGCGACAGTAATAGACCCACGCAGGCCAGGGCCGGCGCCCATTGCGGAAGGTCGGGAAACCAGAATTGCGAGTAGGCCGAGATGGCGATGACATCGGCAATACCGGTGATGATCCAACAGAACCAGTAGGTCCAGCCGGTGAAGAAGCCGGCCCAGGGTCCTAGTAGATCCGCTGAGAAGTCGATGAAGGATTTGTAGTTGAGATTCGACAGAAGCAACTCGCCCATGGCGCGCATGACGAAAAACAGCATGAAACCGATGATCATATAGACAAAAATAATCGAGGGACCTGCCAGGCTGATGGTCTTGCCTGAGCCCATGAACAGGCCGGTACCAATGGCACCGCCGATGGCGATCAATTGAATATGACGGTTGGACAGATTGCGTTTGAGGTCGCTTTCTTGTCGAACAGGTTCCGGAGAAGACGCATTATTTGTCATTTTTTGGATTCCACTATGTGAACTATATTTATTTTTATGCGTTACATCATGGCAAGGCTCTCACCAGCGGCACTTGCTATCGCGGGATGGGAAAGCTGTGACATCGGTTCTTATTTATTTTTTTAATCAATTGCTTGCTCCTATTGGCGTGCCGGCACAACGCCGGACACCTGCTTGTCTGCATGGTAAGAAGAACGCACCAACGGGCCGGCCGCGACATTACTGAAGCCCATCTTGGTGCCTTCCTCGGCGAACCAGGCAAACACGTCGGGATGGACGAAACGCTGCACGGCCAAATGGCTGCGCGAAGGTTGCAGGTACTGGCCGAGGGTGAGCATGTCGATATCGTGCTCACGCATTCTGTGCATGACCTCGATCACTTCTTCGTCTGTCTCGCCGAGGCCGAGCATCAAGCCGGACTTGGTCGGCACGTTTGGCACCAGCTGCTTGAAGTTCTGCAGCAGGTCCAACGACCACTCGAAATCCGAGCCCGGACGCGCGGCCTTGTACAGGCGCGGGACGGTCTCCAGGTTGTGGTTGAACACGTCCGGCGGCTCGCTGGCGGTGATCGCCAGGGCCACGTCCATGCGCCCGCGGTAGTCCGGCACCAGGGTCTCCAACTGCACGCCCGGCGACAGCTTGCGGATCTCGCGCAGGCAGTCGGCGAAGTGCTGGGCGCCGCCGTCGCGCAGGTCGTCGCGATCCACCGAGGTAATCACCACGTACTTCAACTTGAGGTCGGCGATGGCGATGGCCAGGCTTTTGGGTTCGTCCAGATCCAGCGGCTTCGGCCGGCCGTGGCCGACGTCGCAGAACGGGCAACGGCGGGTGCAGATGTCGCCCATGACCATGAAGGTCGCGGTGCCGCCGGAGAAGCATTCGCCGAGGTTCGGGCAGGAGGCCTCCTCGCAGACGCTGTGCAGCTTGTGCTTGCGCAGCAGTTGCTTGATCCGATCGACCTCGGGGGAGATCGGCATGCGTACACGAATCCAGTCGGGTTTGCGCGGCAACTCATCGGTGGGGATGATCTTCACTGGGATCCGCGCGACCTTCTCGGCGCCGCGCAGCTTGACGCCGGCTTCCACTTTGACCGGGCCTTTGCCGGCCGATTCCACAACAGTGCTCATGTTCTGTTTCCTTTTACGGCCCGCGCGGCCCGACCTGTGTTTTATAGCCTGACAGGCAGGCGTTCTGGTGCAGCGGGGGACAGGGTCTTGCCCTGTCCCTCCTGCGACTCAGCCGCGGTAATAACGCTGCGGCACGAAAGGGGTCTTGGCGATTTTCATCGGCACCCGCTTACCGCGCACCAGGGCCCAGACCTCTGTGTCGATGGCGGTGTGGCCGCTCTGCACATAACCCATGGCGACCGGGGCGCCGAGGGTCGGGCCGAAGCCGCCGCTGCAGACGTTGCCGATGATGTTGCCTGCGGCATCGACGATTTCCGCGCCCTCACGCACCGGCACACGTTCCTGCGGCAGCAGGCCGACGCGCTTGCTGGCCACGCCCGACTGCTGCTGGGCGAAGATGCATTCGGCGCCGGGGAAGCCACCGGCACGCGCGCCGTCGGCGCGGCGGGCCTTGGACACGGCCCACAGCAGGCTGGCTTCGATCGGCGTGGTGGCGCTGCTCATATCGTGGCCGTACAGGCACAGGCCGGCTTCCAGGCGCAGCGAGTCGCGCGCACCGAGGCCGATGGGGGCGACTTCCGGCGCGGCCAGCAGGCGGCGCGCCAGCGCCTCGGCGTGCTCGGCCGGGACCGAGATCTCGAAGCCGTCTTCACCGGTGTAGCCCGAGCGGCTGACGAAGCAGTCGACGCCCTGCAGGCGCACGCTGGCGAACTGCATAAAGGTCATCTTCGCCACTTCCGGGGCCAGGCGTGCCAGCACGTCGACGGCTTTCGGGCCTTGCAGGGCGAGCAGGGCGCGTTCCTCGAACAGGGCTTCGATCTCGCACTGGCCGGCCAGATGCTGTTTCAGGTGCGCCAGGTCCTGGTCCTTGCAGGCGGCGTTGACCACCAGAAAGAGGAATTCGCCGGTGTTGGCCACCATCAGGTCGTCGAGGATGCCGCCGTTGTCGTCGGTGAATAGGGCGTAGCGCTGCGTGCCCACCGGCAGGTCGCGGATGTCCACCGGCACCAGGTTTTCCAGGGCCTGGGCGGCATTGGCGCCGCGCAGGACGATCTGGCCCATGTGCGAGACGTCGAACAGGCCGGCCTGCTCGCGGCAGTGCAGGTGCTCCTTCATCACGCCGAGCGGGTACTGCACCGGCATGTCGTAGCCGGCGAACGGCACCATGCGCGCGCCCAGTTCCAGGTGCAGGGCGTGCAGGGGGGTACGGGCGAGGGTTTCGGTGGTCATGCAAGGTCTCCTGAAAAGTATGAGGTGGGGGGGCTGTCACGCCCCCTCTCCCCAGAGGGGCGAGGGGATGAATAGGTGCCGTCTGGCAG
>JBOICE010000075.1:0-7014 GCA_050739815.1 Pseudomonas sp.
AGCAGGGGCTTCTTTTTTCATACTACTGACCAATAACTTTGGCCGAACCTCTTAACTCTGGCCGAAAGGGCGATTCACTTTGGCCGCCTCCAGCAGGGTGGCAGGGTGGCAGGGTGGCAGGGTGGCAGGGTGGCAGGGTGGCACAGCATGCGGTTTGTTTTGAAGAAGCCGCAAGCGTGTCTCATCGACCTACCCATCAGTCGCGATGGGTGATGGGTGATGGGTGATGGGTGATGGGTGATGCTGTTTTGAATGTCGTAAATTGTGGCTCTTCTTTAGGCCCGTCGAAGCTCCCAGATTTTGCCCCTGCCTAAACGAGATTTACGGGCGTTTCTCTGTAGCTTGACTACAAACTTCAGCCACTGAGTGTTGAGCTGCGACCTTTAAAATCCTGATCTACAAAGAAAAACCCCGGCGCTAGGCCGGGGTAGTGGCAGGTCATTCCATGACAATAACTTGCACAATCATGACAATTAACCTGCCCGTCGACAGCTCATTAGAAGTCGAGGTTCGAGACAGCCAAAGCGTTACTTTCGATGAACTCACGACGAGGTTCTACTTCATCTCCCATCAGGGTGTTGAAGATCTGATCCGCACTGATTGCGTCTTCGATAGTCACCTTGAGCATGCGCCGGGCATCTGGGTCCATGGTGGTTTCCCACAGCTGGCTCGGGTTCATCTCGCCCAGTCCTTTATAGCGCTGAATGCTGTGGCGCTTAGTGCTTTCCGCCAGCAGCCAGTTCAGGGCATCCTTGAAGGTAGCCACCGGCTTCTTGCGCTCACCACGCTTAACGAAGGCGCTTTCTTCCAGCAGGCTATTCAGTTGCTCACCCAGGCTAGTAACGGTTTTGTAGTCGTTACTGGCGAAGAAGTCGCGGTTGAACGTGATGTAGTTGGAAACACCATGGGAAATCAGCTCGACTTCCGGCAGCCACAAATGCCGCTCCTGGTCTTCCCGTAGGCTGGTTTTATAGACCAGACCGGACTTCTCTACGCCGCGCAGACGCTCGTTGAACAGATACAACCAGCCTTGCATTGAACTCTGGTTAGCCAGGTTATCGAGGCTCACCGCCGGCAGGTAAACGAAGTGTTCGGTCAGCTCCTGCGGGTACAGACGCGACAAACGCTTGAGGGTCTTCATCACCATACGGAAGTCGTTAACCAGCCGCTCCAGGGACTCACCGGCAATGCCTGGCGCATTCTCGTTAACGTGCAGACTGGCATCCTCCAAGGCCGACTGGGTCATGTATTCCTCCATGGCCTCATCATCCTTGATGTACTGCTCCTGCTTGCCCTTCTTCACTTTGTACAGTGGCGGCTGGGCAATATAGATGTAGCCACGCTCGATCAACTCCGGCAACTGGCGGAAGAAGAAGGTCAGCAGCAGGGTGCGGATGTGCGAACCGTCGACGTCAGCATCGGTCATGATGATGATGTTGTGGTAGCGCAATTTCTCGATGTTGTATTCGTCACGACCGATGCCGCAACCCAATGCGGTGATCAGCGTGCCCACTTCCTGAGAAGAAATCATCCGGTCGAAGCGTGCGCGCTCGACGTTCAGAATCTTGCCTTTGAGCGGCAGAATGGCCTGGGTTTTGCGGTTACGCCCCTGCTTGGCTGAGCCGCCAGCAGAGTCCCCTTCCACCAGGTAGAGTTCGGAAAGCGCTGGGTCTTTCTCCTGGCAGTCGGCCAGTTTGCCGGGCAAGCCGGCAATATCCAGGGCGCCTTTACGCCGTGTCATCTCCCGCGCCTTACGGGCGGCTTCACGGGCACGGGCGGCGTCGATCATCTTACCGACCACAGCCTTGGCTTCGTTGGGGTTCTCCAGCAGGAAGTCGGAGAAGTACTTGCCCATTTCCTGCTCGACCGCTGTTTTCACTTCGGAAGAGACCAGCTTGTCTTTGGTCTGCGAGCTGAATTTCGGATCCGGTACTTTGACCGAAATGATCGCAGTCAGACCTTCGCGGGCATCATCGCCAGTAGTGGCGATTTTGTGTTTCTTGGCCAGCCCTTCCTGTTCGATGTAGGTGTTCAGGTTTCGCGTCAGCGCCGAGCGGAAGCCGGCCAGGTGCGTGCCGCCGTCGCGCTGCGGAATGTTATTGGTGAAGCACAGCAGGTTCTCATTGAAGCTGTCGTTCCACTGCAACGCCACTTCCACGCCGACGCCATCATCACGCTGCACGTTGAAGTGGAATACCTGGTTCACCGGAGTCTTGTTGGTGTTCAGGTATTCGACGAAAGCGCGCAAACCGCCTTCGTACTTGAACAGCTCTTCCTTGCCGCTGCGCTCATCCTTGAGGACGATGCCGACACCGGAGTTGAGGAAAGACAGTTCGCGGAGGCGCTTGGCCAGAATGTCCCAACTGAAATGAATGTTCTGGAAGGTCTCGGCCGACGGCTTGAAGTGAATCTCGGTGCCGGTCTTATCGGTATCGCCAACCGTCTGCATCGGCGCCTGCGGCACGCCATGCACATAGGTTTGCTCCCAGACTTTGCCGCTACGGCGGACGGTCAGCAGCAGCAATTCGGACAGGGCGTTCACTACCGAAACACCCACGCCATGCAAGCCGCCGGAAACTTTATAAGAGTTGTCGTCGAACTTACCGCCGGCATGCAGCACGGTCATGATGACCTCGGCTGCGGAAACACCCTCTTCTTTGTGGACGTCTACCGGGATGCCACGACCGTTGTCGCGCACGGTGATGGATTCATCCGGGTGGATGGTGATGCAGATGTCGTTGCAATGGCCAGCCAGTGCTTCGTCAATCGAGTTATCGACCACCTCAAACACCATATGGTGCAGGCCGCTGCCATCGTCGGTATCCCCGATATACATACCGGGACGCTTGCGTACGGCATCTAGCCCTTTCAGCACTTTAATGCTGGAGGAGTCGTACGTTTGATTTTCGCTCATGCCTTCACTCCCGATGGTCGTGGGTCTGGGTGATACGGCCATGTTCCACGTGGAACATGGCTACCGGCGTATCCGTGCGCCAGCTATCCCGCAACAATTCATGGTCTACACAGGTGATAAAAACCTGGCAGTTCAAATCTTCTAACAACCGACACAAAGCCTTTCGATGCTGCTCATCCAGTTCTGACGGCAAGTCATCCACCAGATAAATGCATTGACCGCGGCGGGCCTGACTGACCAGATGCCCCTGGGCAATTCTCAATGCGCAGACCACCAATTTCTGCTGGCCACGAGAGAGCATTTCCGCCGCGTTATGGGCACCGAGCCTGAGCCTGAGATCGGCCCGCTGCGGGCCGGCCTGGGTATGCCCCAACTGCTGATCACGGAGGAGGGAGGTGGCTAGCACTTCATTCAACTCACGTTCTTTATCCCAACCGCGGTAATAACTAAGCGACAACCCCTCGAGTTCAACAAGCTCGGCGAGGATGCGCTCAAACACAGGTTTCAGGGTCTGAATATAGGCTCGCCGATACACGTCTATTTCATCGCTAGCCAGGCACAGCTCACGGTCCCAGGCCGCTTGCGAAGCGGCGTCAAGTGTACCATGCCGCAGCCATGAGTTTCGCTGCCGCAGGGCCTTCTGTAGGCGCTGCCAGGTCGGTAGAAAGCGAGGTTCCACGTGGAACACACCCCAATCCAGAAACTGTCGCCTAATCTTCGGAGCGCCTTCGAGCAGACGAAAACTATCCGGGTTGATCAGTTGCAGGGGTAGCGTCTCGGCCAGTTGCGCAGCGCTTCGTGCATTCTGGCCGTCAATGCGAATCTGGAACTCGCCCTGGCGATCGCGGGATATCCCCAAGCTGCTATGGCCACCTTCAGTCAACTCAACCTGGCCAAATACTGTACACGCCACCTGCTCGTACTGAATAACCGGGAGTAGCCGGGCGCTGCGAAAGGAACGGGCAAGGCCGAGCAAATGGATGGCTTCCAGCAAGCTGGTCTTGCCGCTGCCGTTAGCGCCGTGAAGGATGTTGATACGGGGGGAGGGGGAGAGGGTCACCGGGTGTAGATTGCGCACCGCGGTGACCGTGACGCGACTGAGGGACATCTAGGCTCTGTTCAGCGTAAATGAGCGTCAGAGACGCATCGGCATTACAACGTAAGCAGAATCATCGTTGTCAGACTCCTGCACCAGCGCACTGCTGTTGGAGTCAGACAAAATCAGGCGAACCTGCTCCGTCGTCATCACACCCAGCACGTCGAGCAGATAGCTGACGTTGAAGCCGATTTCCAGATTGCCGCCGTTGTAATCTACGGCCACTTCCTCTTCGGCTTCTTCCTGCTCAGGGTTATTCGCTTGAATCTTCAGCTGACCGGCCACCAATTGCAGACGGATACCACGGTACTTCTCGTTGGAGAGAATAGCCGTGCGGCTGAACGCTTCACGCAGCGCCTGACGATCGCCCAGCACCAACTTGTCGCCACCTTTAGGCAGTACGCGTTCGTAATCAGGAAACTTGCCATCGACCAGTTTCGACGTGAAGGTGAACTCACCGGTAGTCGCGCGGATATGGTGTTGTCCAAGGACAATGCTGACAGTGCCGTCCTGCTCGGTGAGCAGACGCGCCAATTCCAGAATACCTTTACGCGGGACAATCACCTGATGGCGATCAGTCTGTTCGATACCCGCTTCCATCGAGCACATGGCCAGACGATGGCCGTCTGTGGCAACCGCTCGTAAAACACCGGTCTGCACTTCCAACAGCATGCCGTTCAGGTAATAGCGCACATCCTGCTGCGCCATGGCAAAACTGGTCCGCTCGATCAAACGGCGCACTTTGCTTTGCGACAGGTTGAAGGTGAACGAACCAGGACCCTCCTCGACAGTCGGGAAGTCATTCGCGGGGAGGGTCGACAAGGTGAAGCGGCTGCGGCCAGCTTTGACCACAAGCTTCTGTTCATCCACACGGATATCGATCAGCGCGTCATTCGGCAGGCTTTTGCAGATATCCATCAGCTTGCGCGCCGGTACTGTGATCTCACCCGGCTCAGCCGGTTCTTCAAGCGTAACGCGTCCAACCAGTTCGACTTCCAAGTCGGTGCCAGTGAGCGACAGCTGCTGGCCTTCAACTACCAGCAACACATTGGACAACACTGGCAAAGTCTGGCGGCGTTCAACCACGCCGGCGACCAGTTGCAGCGGTTTCAACAGGGCTTCGCGTTGAATAGTGAAATGCATGGTCTCGTCCCTTGCCTCGTGGGCTGCGTCGTATGGTCTTAAGTGGTCAGCGTGCGCAGCAGGTTCTTGTAGTCCTCGCGGATGTCCGCGTCGGATTCCCTAAGTTCAGCAATCTTACGGCAAGCATGCAATACCGTGGTGTGATCACGACCGCCGAAGGCGTCACCAATTTCCGGCAAACTATGGTTCGTCAGCTCTTTCGACAACGCCATAGCTACCTGGCGCGGACGCGCGACAGAACGCGAACGGCGCTTGGAAAGCAGATCGGAGATTTTGATCTTGTAGTACTCGGCGACCGTCCGTTGAATATTGTCCACACTGACCAATTTATCTTGCAGCGCTAACAGATCCTTCAACGATTCACGGATCAGCTCGATGGTGATGTCGCGCCCCATAAAATGCGAATGCGCGATCACCCGTTTCAGCGCACCTTCCAGCTCACGCACATTTGAACGAATGCGCTGAGCAATGAAGAAGGCCGCGTCATGTGGCAAGTCGACCTTCGCCTGGTCAGCTTTCTTCATCAAGATGGCTACGCGCGTTTCCAGTTCCGGTGGCTCAACCGCCACTGTCAGACCCCAGCCGAAACGCGACTTGAGGCGCTCTTCAAGGCCTTCGATTTCCTTCGGATAGCGATCGCTGGTGAGGATCACCTGCTGGCCACCTTCCAGAAGCGCGTTGAAGGTGTGGAAAAACTCTTCCTGGGAGCGCTCTTTTTTGGCGAAAAATTGAATATCGTCGATGAGTAGAGCATCCACTGAACGGTAGAAACGCTTGAACTCGTTGATCGCGTTCAGTTGCAGCGCCTTGACCATGTCGGCTACGAAGCGCTCGGAATGCAGGTAAACCACCTTGGCATTCGGGTTCTTCTTTAATAGGTGATTACCCACGGCATGCATCAAGTGGGTTTTACCCAGACCAACACCGCCATACAGGAACAACGGGTTGTAGCCATGCTTAGGGTTGTCTGCCACCTGCCAGGCCGCCGCACGGGCAAGCTGGTTGGATTTACCCTCAACGAAGTTTTCGAAGGTAAAGGTCCGATTCAGATAGCTGGTGTGCTTCAACGCGCCTTCTACTTGGACTGAACGCTCGGTGCGCACCGGCGCTGCCTGTGTGCTGGAACCAGCCATAGGATCGAAGCTGGAGCGCGAAGGCTCATTAACAATAGCCGTAGTCGGTTCATCGCTGTGGGTAACACTGCTTACTGGTGCAACAACCGCAGTGGCTGGCGCAATAGGAGCAACACGAGCAGCGGCACTGCGCTTACTCCCTATTAATAAGGAAAGCGCTGGCGCCATGCCTTCGCTGCGCTCGCTCAGCAACTCCAACAACCGCCCCAGGTATTTTTCGTTGACCCAATCGAGGACAAAACGATTCGGCGCATAAATTCGCAACTCGTCGCTATCAGCTTCGACCTGCAGCGGGCGGATCCAGGTGTTGAATTGCTGGGCAGGCAGCTCGTCGCGTAGAAGCTCTACACACTGCTGCCAAAGTTCCACGGACACTGATATCCCCTAAGGTCGGAAAGGCTGCTAAGCCAAAAACAGCCGCCATTGTAACGACCAGAGAAGGGGTTATCCACATGAAGCGTGCGCTATCGGCAAGTAAAATCAAAGCTTTACTCAGTTTTTACCGGTTCTGGCCGGTGCCTACCAAACCCTGTGGATAACCCCTTATGGACTCCCTGGATAACCACGGCCGAAAGCAGGTGCACAACCGCCCTGTGCATAACCACTCACTCTATCCCCAGCTTATCCGCTGAGATCGCACATGCGGAGCACCGCTTCTCGACAGCTTTGAGAAGCGCTACAAGCCTTGCAGCTAAGGGCCTGGATGAGGTTATCCACAGAAAATTACC
>JBOICE010000076.1:0-3226 GCA_050739815.1 Pseudomonas sp.
TGCGCCAGGCAGAGGTTCTCCAGCACGGTCATGTGCGGGAACAGGTTGAAGTGCTGGAAGACCATGCCGACTTCGCGGCGGTAGGCGTTGACGTCGGTCTTCGGGTCGGCCAGATCGAGGCCGTCGATGCTCACCGAGCCGGAGTCGAATGCCTCCAGGCCGTTCAAACAACGCAGGAAAGTCGACTTGCCAGAGCCGGACGGGCCGAGCACCACCAGCACCTCGCCCTTGGCCACCTGGGTGCTGACGTTATCTACCGCGCGCACCACCTGACCGCGCGCGTCGAAGACTTTGAGTAGTTCACGGACTTCAATCACTTTGTGCGAGCCTCCGCTCCAGACGATTGGCAATTTGCGACAGCGGCAAATTGATGAGCAGGTACAGCGCTGCGACGCAGAACCAGATTTCAAAGGTGGAAAACGAGGTGGTGATGGCCTCGCGACCGCTCTTGGTCAGCTCGGTGATGGCGATCACCGAGACCAGCGAGGTGTCCTTGACCAGGCTGATGAACTGCCCGGCCAGCGGTGGCAATACGCGTTTGAATGCTTGCGGCAAGATCACATGGCGCATCGACTGCGGCGCGGTCAGGCCCAGCGAACGGGCCGCCTCGCCCTGGCCTTTGGCGATCGATTGCACCCCGGCGCGAACGATCTCGGCCACATAGGCGCCGGTGAACAGCGCCAGCGCCGCGACCCCGGCGAACTCGCGGGAGAGGTTGAGCACCGTGCCGATGAAGAAATAGAAGATGAAGATCTGCACCAGCAGCGGCGTGCCGCGCACCAGTTCGACATAGACGGTCGACAGGTCGCGCAGGGTGGAGTTGCGTGATAGGCGGCAGAGCCCCATAAACAGGCCGATCAGCAGGGCGATTGCGCCGGACGCCACAGAGATCCAGAGCGTCGCCCACAGCCCCCAGACCAGCGGTCCCGCGGCCCAATGCCGGGTAACGCCGATGACATCGCCCTCGGCGACCTCGTCACCTTGCGCGACCTGCAGGCTGCCCTTGGCAACCTCGATCATCTGCTTGGCGCCGGCCGCGCTTAGCAGCGTCACTCGCGAGCCTTCTCCGTGCTCAGTGATCGCCTCTACGCGGGCAGCGTCGACTGCGCGCTGAGCTTCCTCGGCCTGATAGACGAAGTACTGCGGCACCCGATTCCAGCGCCACTCGTAGGAGATCAGCGAAGTCGAGTACCAAAGGCTGGCGGCCAGCGCGATCAGGATCAGGCCGGTCAAGGCATGCCAAGGCCACTGGGAAGGCCTTGGCAAACCCAGCTTGCGGGGGCGGCCCGTGAGCACCAGCCAGGGCCATAGAAGTCTTTTTTGCATAGTCATAGGGGAAATCTCGGTCACAAGCTTCAGGCCGCAAGCAACTGGGTCGCATCCAGTTGCTTGCGGTTATTTTTTATTCCATTTCTTTAAGCCAATCGGTGCTCTTGAACCATTTGGCATGGATGCGCTCGTAGGTGCCGTCTTCCCGGGCTTGATGGAGGAAGTTGTTGATCCAGTTCAGGCTGTCGTGATCGCCGTTCTTCAGGCCGAAGGCCAGTGGCTCGTAGGTGAAGGGCTGTTCCAGGTACACCAGCTTGCCGGCGCCGGCCTTGTTCACCGCGACGACGTTGTAGGGTGCGTCATAGATGAAGGCATCGGCCTTGCCGTTGACCACGTCGAGCACCGCTTCTTGTTCGTTGTCGAAGCCGTGGTACTGGGCCTTGGCGATCAGTTTCTTGCTGACCATCTCGCCGGTGGTGCCGATCTTCGAGGTGATGCGGTATTGCGGATCGTTGAGGTCCTTGTAGGACTTGATCTTGCCTTCCAACTCCTTGCGGATCAGCAGGGTCTGGCCGACCACGATGAAGGGGTCGGAGAAGTTGATGCGTAGGTTGCGTTCCTGGGTCAGGGTCATTCCGGAGCCGATTAGGTCGAACTTGTTGGTCAGCAGCGCCGGGATGATGCCGTCATAGGAGGTGGACACCAGTTCCAGCTTCACCCCGGCCGCCTTGGCCATGGCTTTCAGCAGATCGACCTCGAAGCCGATGATCTCGCCGCGCTTATTGGTCATCTCGAACGGCATGTAGGTCGGGTCCATGCCGACGCGCAGGGTACCGCTCTTGACTGCGTTGTCGATGGCGCCCGCATGGCTGACGAGGCTGGCCAGAGTGCAGGCCGAGAACAACAGAAGCGAAAGTAGCTTTCTCATAGTTATCTCTACGTGTGGGTGAGTTGGAGGTAGCGAGATATGACAGTTGGTGATCATACCTGTATAGACAAGACAGGCAAGAGGCGGGCCAACACTACCGAACAGGCTGTACTCCAGGGTTTATGCCGGCATGAGCCCTGCAAAGGGTGCTTCGCTCAACCCACGAAACGGCAAGCCGGTTACCCATAGTTACAGCGGTGTGGGAAATTTCTGCCCAGCACCGCGCTCGCGGCCGGGAAGGCCCAGCACAGGTTGGCGGTGGGAAGCGGCTGAGGCTTTCCGGCCCAGCCCAGCTCGACAGAACACCCCCGACGGAAGGGTTATCTCCGCGACAGGACGTGGCCTGGCCCCATGGCCGCGATGGCTATGGCAGCCGCATAAACAGCAGCGCAACCGAGTCGCAGTCGGCGGCGCAAAGGTCGCTAAAATTTTTCTTGATGAAGGTTGTATATACATGCTTACATGTATTCGCGCCCTGTCGTGGCAAACCAACAAAACAGGCTGACTACGGCCTTTTCCTGGAGGACTTCTGGTGAGCAAACCAACCTATTTCCGCGATGTCGAAATCCGTGCCCCGCGCGGCACTCAGCTGAACACCAAGAGCTGGATGACCGAAGCGCCGCTGCGCATGTTGATGAACAACCTCGACCCGGAAGTGGCGGAGAACCCCAAGGAACTGGTGGTGTATGGCGGCATCGGCCGCGCCGCGCGGGATTGGGAGTGCTACGACCAGATCGTCGCGAGCCTCAAGGAGCTGAATGACGACGAGACCCTGCTGGTGCAGTCGGGCAAGCCGGTCGGCGTGTTCAAGACCCACAGCAATGCGCCGCGGGTGCTGATTGCCAACTCCAACCTGGTGCCGCATTGGGCGACCTGGGAACACTTCAACGAACTGGATGCCAAGGGCCTGGCCATGTACGGCCAGATGACCGCCGGCAGCTGGATCTACATCGGCAGCCAGGGCATCGTCCAGGGCACCTACGAAACCTTCGTCGAGGCCGGGCGCCAGCATTACGCCGGCAGCCTCAA
>JBOICE010000077.1:0-3883 GCA_050739815.1 Pseudomonas sp.
CGTCGAAAGTCAGGTAGGGATCGATTTTCATGATGGGCTCCGTTGGTGTGAGTAGGTTTCACTGCTTGTCGGCGATCTGCGCGCGGATACGCTCTTCCTGTTCGCGCAACTCAGGGGTGAACTCGGCGCCGAAATCGTCGGCCTCGAACACCTGGCGAATCTCGATCTCGGATTCTCCCTCCATGGGGTTCGGGCAGCGCCTGACCCAGTCGATGGCCTCTTCCAGCGATTTCACCTGGAACAGCCAGTAACCGGCGATCAGTTCTTTGGTCTCGATGAAGGGACCGTCGATCACCGTGCGCTGGCTGCCGGAGAACCGCACCCGCGCGCCCTTGGAACTCGGCTGCAGGCCTTCGCCCGCGAGCAGCACGCCGGCCTTAACCAGCTCTTCGTTGTATTGGCCCATGGCCGCGAGCAGCGCCTCGCTGGGCATGACTCCGGCTTCCGAATCCTTGCTGGCCTTGACTATCACCATGAATCGCATCGTCTGGTCTCCTTGCTGTAATGGGTCGGGAGCCGGCACTCAGGGCAGCGGCCCTGGCGGCTCTGCTTACTAGTCGAACGGGCAGCCGGGAATTCGACAGGGGCTGGTTTTTTTTTCGTACGGCCCAGCCGACAGTAAGAACTCAATCAGCGTAGCCCCTGGGAGATTCGCGGTTCGATTCGGAGACAAACGTGGGATTCAGGGCCGGCGCTGCCGCGCAGCGGGATGCAGTAGGGCGGCTAGCGCTGCTTATCCACCCAGCCAACCTTGCGTGAGAGGCGATTGCCGGTTTCAGGTGGGGCGTCTGTCGCTCGGTCACGATGGACTCGGATCGACCCAACCAAGGCATTCAGAACGCCTAAGAAAGCCGCCCCTATCCAGGAGGTCATCAATCGTCCCGCGTCAGCACTTCCAACAGCTCGATCTCGAAGATCAGGTTCGAGTTCGGCGTGATGTGGGCGCCCATCTGCCTTTCGCCGTACGCAAGGTGGGCCGGCACGAAGAGTTTGCGCTTGCCGCCGACTTTCATGCCCATCAGTCCCTGATCCCAGCCTTTGATCACGCGTCCGGTTCCGATGACGCATTGGAAAGGCTTGCCGCGGTCGTAGGAGGAGTCGAACGTGGTGCCATCCTCCAGAAAGCCGCGGTACTGCGTGGTGATCAAGGCGCCTTTAACCACTTCTTTGCCGTCGCCCAGTTGAATGTCTACAACCTGCAATTCGCTGCTCATCACTCACTCTCGCTCATTCGCCAGCCCGTGGATGGCTGCTCGGGCGGCGTTTTCGCAGGAATTTCGCTGCCAGGCAACCGACTTTCACTCATGGCTTGGGCTGCGACCTGCAACCGCCTTGAAGGCAACCGCCTGGGCCGAAAGCAGGCAGCCGGGCACGTCTTGAGAAACCGAAACACCTCACTATCAAATCCGACGTTAGATCACTCATGAGGCTATACGGCCCAAGGTGCTATCAAATCGCGGAAAAGCGCTTGGCCAGCCCCTGCAGCCGGAACTGCTCGACGACGAAGTCGATGAACACTCGCGTCTTTTGTGGCAGCAACTTCTGCCCGGCGAAGTAGATCGAGGTGGCTCCGCTGTCGACGTACCACTCCGGCAGCACCCGTTGCAGGGTGCCGCTTTCCAAATAAGGCAAGGCGTGCGCCATGCTCACCAGCGTGATGCCCAGCCCCATCTGCGCTGCGCGGCAGGCGGCTTCCGGGTCGCTTAGGGTCATGCGCACCTGCAGACCGACCGAGGCCTGTTGTCCGTCACGGGTGCGCAGCGTCCATGGGCGGATACGACCGATCTGCGGCGAGCGGATGAGGATGCCATCGTGCAGGCGCAGCTCGGCCGGCGAGCTCAGTGCAGCACTCCTTGCAAGGTAGACAGGAGAGGCCAGCAGCACCCGGTGCGCGGGCGTCAGCTCGCGGGCGACCACGCCCAGGGGGAGTTCGAAGCCGCCACCGATAGCGGCGTCGAAACCTTCGGCGATGAGGTCAACAGGGCGATTTTCGAAATACCAGTCCGGTACCACCCCAGGGTAACGCCGCAGGAATTCACCGAGCAGCGGCAGGATGTAGTCGCGACCGTAGGCTGCTCCCATGCTGACCTTGAGGACACCGACCGGCTGGCCCTGGACGCCGGCCAAGTTGGCCATGGCCATCTGCAGGGTGCTCAGGCCACCTGCGGCTTCACTCAGGAAGTGCTCGCCGGCTTCGGTCAGGCGCAGCTTGCGCGTGCTGCGCTGGAACAGGCGCACGCCCAGGCTGCTTTCCAGCCGAGCGACATTCTTGCCCACCGCGGCGGGCGTCAGGCCCAGGCGCCGCGCGGCCTCCGCGAAGCTGCCAGCCTCCGCGCTGCGGACAAAGCATGCGATGCAGTTGAGGGTATCCATGGCCTGACTATAAACCATCAGTATCGAAAGAAGATCAAGATTCATGGCTACTCAGGAATCAATCCACTCTCGATACTCGCCTCCATCAACTACATTCCTTGCGGAGACGATCATGACCACCAGCCTTTCCCTCAGCAGTAAAGTTGCATTCATCCAAGGCGGCTCGCGCGGCATCGGCGCAGCCATCGCCAAGCGCCTGGCCCGCGATGGCGCAAGCGTCGCCCTGACTTACAACCAGAGTTCAAAAGACGCCGATGCAGTGGTGCAAACCATCGAAGCGGCAGGCGGCCGCGCACTGGCAATCCGCGCTGACAGCGCCGACGAGCAGGCCATCCGCAGCGCCATCACCCAGACCGTTGAAACCTTCGGTCGGCTCGACATCCTGGTGAACAACGCCGGGATACTGGCCATTGCGCCGATCGAGCAACTGAGCATCGAGGACATCGACCGCACTCTGGCCATCAACGTGCGCAGTGTGGTGATCGCCAGCCAGGAAGCCGCCCGCCACCTGGGCGACGGCGGCCGGATCATCAACATCGGGAGCACCAACGCCGAACGCATGCCCTTTGGCGGTGGCGCAGTGTATGCAATGAGCAAGTCCGCGCTAGTCGGCTTGACCAAGGGCCTGGCACGCGACCTCGGCGCACGCGGCGTCACGGTGAACAACGTACAGCCCGGCCCGGTGGACACCGAGATGAACCCGGAGAACGGCGAATTCGCTGAATCGCTCAAGCAGATCATGGCTCTGTCTCGCTACGGTCGTGCCGAGGAAATTGCAAGCTTCGTCAGCTATCTCGCCGGCCCGGAAGCGGCCTACATCACGGGAGCCAGCCTTTCCATCGATGGCGGCTTTTCGGCCTGAGCCCGGATTGGACTGGGAGCCATCTGCTGTGGGCTCCCAGCGTTTCGCCGACAGACCCTAGCGCCAGGAGTCCAGCGCAGTTAGCAGGATTCTGCGTCCCCAGGCATTCGCACAACTCAAGGGTTAAATGATTTTTTGAGCGTTGAAGTGTGCCTGGCCCTTAGCCATAGGAACATCAATATGAGCGACATAATCGCTTTCATCGTCCACTTGCCAGGCAAGCCGGAACATCGCGAAGAACTAGAATCCAGGCTTGTCGAGGTACTTGACCGGATGGCCGAGGAACCGGACTTCATCAATACGTTTCTGCATCGTTCAATGGACGATCCGGACACGCTGGTTCTCTACGAAACCTGGGCGTGCAGCTGCGAGCACTTTCAAGCACATCATCTGAGCCGACCGTACCGGCGCGATTATGAAACCGTCCTACCGCGACTGCTGAAGCGCGGGCGCACGCTGGAATTCCTCGAACCTCAGCGCGCATACACGAAAGGCCAGGAGTGAGACGAAGGTGTGTGTTGGCAATCTGCTAAGCGCAAGGCAACAAGTCCGTGTATGGAACCGTAAGCCAGGCCCTGTCCAAGCATTGCTCAGATGAGCATCGATGTACTCAAGCGCCTTGCGGAGTCTGGCGTAATGGCGCTCTAC
>JBOICE010000078.1:0-4640 GCA_050739815.1 Pseudomonas sp.
CCATTCAAGTCCGTCAGGCGTAAGCCATAGGCCGGCAGCGTCTGCTCCAGCAGCTCGCGCAGCGCGGCTTCCGAACAACCACGCCGACAGCCAAGGCCGGCGATATACAGCGGGGTGACCGTCATAAGCGTGGCTCAATCAAAACAGCAACACCGCGACTTGGGCAGAGGCGAAAAACCCGCTGACGGCAACGCCGTCAACGGGCTCATAGGCGACCGACCGAGGGCCGGGGCAGTGGATCACGCCACGTTGGAACCGGCGAAACGGCGATAAAGCCAGGCCGAGAGCAGCCCCAACGCCGACCAGAACAGCGCATTGGTCATCAGCGAGGCCCAGATGAACTGGTGCTCCAGCGTCTCGGGGGCCAGGCTCGAATGCACCTCAGGCTGCGGTGCACCGATCACATGCGGCACCAGCAGTAACGCCAGGCCAGCGATGCGCAGCGCCCAGTACCGGCCGAAAGCGATCAGCGCCAGACCTACCGCCGTGGCCGTGGCGGTACCCACCCACCAATACTGACGCAGCGCCAGATCGGCGGCGGCAGTTCCCGGCAATTCCGGCGGTAAACCCAGTGAAGGAGCCAGGCTGAAGGTCGCGAAACCGCCCAAGCCCCAAAGCAGCCCTTCCCAGGTCCGCCCAGGCGTGCGCAGGCTGTACAGACCGGCCAGCATCAGCGCGAAACCCACCGCCACCACCAGGTTACCGCCGGTGGTGGACAGCACGCGCTGCCAGCCATCTTCCGGCGCCCAGGCCTCGGCAGCGTGCTGATGCGCGGCGGTGCCGGCGTCATGCACATGCTCGCTGACCTGCTCGGTGGCCGGTGCACTGTTCTCGAAAGTTTCCGCGGTAATAATCAGCGGAGCGACCCAGAAGCTCTGCAACAGCGTCAATAAAAGTGCCGCCAACAGCCCGCTGAAGCCGGCCGTCTGGGCAATGCGCTTAATCATGGCAAAGCCTCTCAGTGGCACGGAAATGCGGCGCTGTGGCGGGTATCGTGCGCCGCGTTGTGTACGGCCTCGATATGCGAAAAACCGGCGAAATAGACCAGCAGTGCGCCCAACAGGCCGGCACCGATGGCCAGAACCAGGCGTTGCGAGAGCGAGGCGCTGGCCTCGGCAGAATGTGTCAGGGTGCTAGTGGACATGACCGTTCCCTCTGAACTGGAAATGAAAACGTAGCAGAAGGGAACGCACAAGGAGCCGAATACGAATGTACTCGAGCTTCCGGCTTGCGCCCGCCCACCGCGGGTTTGCCAAACTGTAATGTTTTCAGGCCGGTCTCCGGGCTTGCGATGACTGTTGGATGCGAACATCCACAGTGGCATGGGACTCACCTTCCCATGCCGAAGCACAGTGGTTATCGATCCCATCATTCGCTTACCGTTGCGGGGGCAGCGTCGGACTAGCTCAAATCAGCGCACCGACTTCCCGTTTCACCTTGCGCACGACCGCGCAAGACACCTGAAACAGCTTTTCTAGGACATCACGAACACTGGTAGAGCGTCAACTTCGGCGCATCGTGCGCAATAGGCGCTGGTTTCCCACCGCCTCGATTGACCCAACCCCATGCACTGCGTAGCCTTGCCGCTTCGAGGTTCTCTGGGCTGCGCAAGCGAGCGCCAGAGCTAAGAGGGAACGCGGTTGAACGCCGCGGCTGCCCCCGCAACTGTAAGCGACTTGATCTCTTCCAATGCCACTGCTGTACGCGGGAAGGCGAAGAGAGGGGCCCCTGAGTAGGGTGCGGGGCCAAGTCGTGAGCCAGGAGACCTGCCTTCGAACTGCTTTTTACGACAACCGGGCGGGGTGATCCGGTGGCGAACTCGCAATGCGAGCCCTGGTGCTCCGTTACGCTCGTCCCGCATGCCCGCCGATCCGATTTCGCTTCGATCTGAACAGGGCTGCGCGACGCATGAAAACCTTGGCCAAACTTCCCGTCACCATAGTTACCGGCTTTCTCGGCGCCGGCAAAACCACCCTGCTGCGGCACATGCTCAACAACGCCGAAGGGCGGCGCATCGCGGTGATCGTCAACGAATTTGGCGAGCTCGGCATCGACGGCGAAATCCTCAAGCAATGCTCGATCGGCTGCAGCGAAGAAGAAGCCGTCGGCCGCGTGTTCGAGCTGGCCAATGGCTGCCTGTGCTGCACCGTGCAGGAAGAGTTCTTCCCGGTCATGCGTGAATTGGTGGCACGCCGCGGCGACCTCGACCAGATCCTCATCGAGACCTCCGGCCTGGCGTTGCCCAAGCCGCTGGTGCAAGCCTTCAACTGGCCGGAAATCCGCAACGCCTGCACTGTCGACGCGGTCATCACCCTGGTCGACAGCCCTGCCGTGGCCGCCGGCACCTTCGCCGCCTTCCCGGATCGGGTCGACGCCCAGCGCCGCGAAGACCCGAACCTCGACCACGAATCGCCGCTGCATGAGTTGTTCGCCGACCAACTGGCGAGCGCCGACCTGGTCATCCTCAACAAAGCCGACCTGCTCAGCCCCGAGGCGCTAGCCGCCGTTCGTGCCGAAGTGGCGGAAGAACTGCCGCCTGCAGTGAAGGTCATCGAAGCGCGCAGTGGCGAGTTGCCGTTGTCGATCCTGCTGGGCCTGAACTCGGAAACCGAGCTGCATATCGACGACCGCAAGACCCACCACGACCTGGAAGACCACGAAGAGCACGACCACGATGAGTTCGACTCTTTCTCCGTCGAGCTGCCGGAAGTCGATGAGCAACAGTTGCTGAACGCGCTCAATGGCCTGGTCGAGCGCCACGGCGTGCTGCGCATCAAGGGCTTCGCGGCGATTCCGGGCAAGCCCATGCGTCTGCTGGTCCAGGGTGTCGGCAAGCGTTTCGACAAACATTTCGACCGCGCCTGGCGCGCCGATGAAAGCCGCGTCAGCCACCTGGTGATCATCGGCCAGGCGCTGGACCAAGCGCTTATCCAGGCCGAGTTGCGCACCACGCTGGCCTAAGTTCGCCCCGCCAACAGGAGCCACGCCGACCCATGCACCTCTTGCGCACCCAGCCCGGTGGGTTCGTCCCCGCCGATGGCATCGCCCATCTGGCGCAGACCCCGGCCGAGGTCGTGATCCTCTGCACCGGCGACTCGCACCTGTCGCTGTTGGCCGCGGCGGCGCGAGACCTGCCGGCGGACTACCCGAGCCTGCGCCTGGCCAGCCCGGCGCAGCTGCAAAACCATGCGTCGGTCGACCTCTATGTGGACGAGGTGCTGCAACACGCCAAGCTGATCCTGATCTCCCTGCACGGCGGCATCAGCTACTGGCGTTATGGCGTCGAACGTCTGGTCGAACTCGCCACGCGTGGCGCCACACTGATTCTGGTGCCGGGCGACGACAGCCCCGATCCGGAATTGACGGCGCTGGGCAATGTCAGCGCCAACGAGGCCGAACGGCTCTGGCAGTACCTGCGCCAAGGCGGGGTGGATAACGCCAGGCAGCTCTACCACTACCTCGCGAGCACCTGGTTGGGAGGGGATTACGCCTGGGTTGAACCACAGCTGCTGCCCCGCGTGGGTCTCTATCACCCGCAGCAGGCCAGCGCCGAGCTGAGCCATTGGCAAGCCGACTGGTGTGCCGGGCAAGCGGTGGTCGGGCTGCTGTTCTACCGTACCCACGTGCAGTCGGCGAACACCGCTTTCATCGACGAATTCTGCCAACGACTGCTCGCCCAAGGCCTCAACCCCTTGCCGATTGCCGTGGCCAGCCTGAAAGAGGCGGCCTGCCTGACGGTGGTGGAAGACCTGCTCGACCAAGTGGACGCCGCGTTGATCATCAACACCACCGGCTTCGCCCAGTCCAACCCCGAGGCGCCCAACCTGCGCCCGTTCCGCCGCGATGTGCCGGTGCTGCAAGCCATCTGCGCCCTCGACAACCTGCCACTCTGGCAGGACAACCCCCAGGGCCTTGGCTCGCGTGACCTGGCCATGCACATCGCCTTGCCCGAACTGGACGGCCGCATCATCACCCGCCCCATCAGCTTCAAGGGCCTGGCCTGGCGCAGCGAGCGCAGCCAGAGCGATGTGGTCTGCTACCAGGCCGAAAGCGGGCGGATGGATTTTGTCGCCGAGCTGGCGCGCCGTTGGGTCGAACTGGCGCGCGTGCCGAGCGCCGACAAACGCATCGCCCTGGTGCTGGCCAACTACCCGACCCGCGACGGCCGCATCGGCAACGGCGTTGGTCTGGATACGCCGGCCGCCGCGCTGAACATCCTCCGCGCCCTGCAAGCCGAGGGTTACCCGGTGCAGGACTTGCCCGACAGCGGCACCGCGCTGATCCACCTGCTGTTGGGCGGCGTGACCAACGACCCGGACCACCTCGACCTGCGCCCCTGCGCGCAAAGCCTGGCGCTGGACGAATACCGCACCCACTTCGCACGCCTGCCCGCCGCCAACCAACAGGCGGTGCGCGAACGCTGGGGCGAGCCCGAGCAGGACCCGATGTGCCGGGGTGGGCGGATGATGATTGCCGGCCTGCGTTTCGGCCTGACCTTCGTCGGCATCCAGCCGGCGCGCGGCTATCAGCTCGATGCCAGCGCCGTGTACCACGACCCCGACCTGGTGCCGCCGCACGCTTACCTGGCGTTCTACTTCTGGCTGCGGGAAGTCTTCGGCGCCCATGCCGTGGTGCATGTC
>JBOICE010000079.1:0-10277 GCA_050739815.1 Pseudomonas sp.
CAGAGCGCGACTGCCCAGTTGTTCGCCGAAGAGGGCTTCAAGATCGAAGTGGATGAGGGCAGCCAAAAGCTCTTCACCCGAATGGTCGAAAGGCTCGCCGGGAACCAGTGGGACGGTGACCGCGACAGCTGGTCGGAGGCTCTGGAGGATGTCGACTGGGCGCGCCTGACCACCGATCATAGCCAATGCACCAACCGGCATTGCCCGAACTTTCAGCAGTGCGCCTTCTATAAGGCGCGCGAGGGCATGAGCAAGGTCGACGTGATCGTCACCAACCACGATATGGTGCTGGCTGACTTGGCTCTCGGTGGCGGTGCCGTACTGCCAGACCCACGTGACACACTCTATGTGTTCGACGAAGGCCACCACCTGCCGGATAAGGCCATCGGCCACTTCGCCCACTACACCCGTCTGCGCGCGACGGCCGACTGGCTGGAGCAGACCGCAAAGAACCTGACCAAGCTGTTGGCTCAGCACCCGCTGCCGGGCGATCTCGGTCGTTTGATCGAGCAGGTGCCAGAGCTTGCGCGCGAAGTGCGCACGCAGCAGCAATTCATGTTCAACGCTTGCGAGCAATTGGCCGATTTCAAGGCCGGTGAAGACATGGAAGGTCGCGAGCGCCCGCGTCATCGCTTCGTCGGTGGCTTGGTGCCAGAGCACTTGCGTGAGATGGGGATTGAGCTGAAAAAGGGCTTTTCACGTCTGACCGATGTCTTCACTCGTCTCACCGAGTTGCTGAAGGAAGGCATGGACGGCGAGGTCGCCATCGGCATCGCCAGCCACCAGGCTGAGGAATGGTATCCGCTGTTTGGCAGCTTGCTGGCACGCGCCCAGGGTAATTGGGAGCTGTGGACGGCCTTCACCGTGGAAGATCCCGAAGACAGCCCGCCGATGGCGCGTTGGCTGACCCTGGCCGAGAGCGGTGCGTTGTTCGATATCGAGGTCAACGCCAGCCCGATTCTGGCGGCGGAGACCCTGCGGCGTAATTTGTGGAATGTCGCCTACGGCGCTCTGGTGACTTCGGCGACCCTGACCGCGCTGGGTACTTTTGACCGTTTCCGGATGCGCGCCGGTCTGCCGAAAGTGGCAGTCACCGCCGTGGTGCCGAGTCCTTTCCATCATGCCGATGCGGGTGTGCTACGGGTGCCGGATCTGAAGGCCGACCCACGAGATGCCGCCGCCCACACGGCGGCGATCATCCGTGAGCTGCCGGCCCTGGTCGAAGGCTCGCGCGGCACCCTGGTCTTGTTCTCCTCGCGCAAACAGATGCAGGAAGTCTTCGATGGCCTGGAGCGCGACTGGCGCAAACGGGTGTTTATCCAAGGCAACCTGTCCAAGCAGGAGACCCTGAACAAGCATAAGGCGCGGGTCGACGACGGCGAGCCCAGTGTGTTGTTCGGCCTGGCCAGCTTCGCCGAAGGGGTCGACTTGCCCGGTGCTTACTGCGAGCACGTGGTGATCGCCAAAATTCCGTTTGCCGTGCCGGATGATCCGGTGGAAGCGGCGCTCTCCGAATGGATCGAAGCGCGCGGCGGTAATCCCTTTATGGAAATCGCCGTACCGGATGCCTCGTTGCGCCTGGTCCAGGCCTGTGGCCGTCTGCTGCGTACCGAAGCGGATCGCGGCACCATTACTTTGTTAGATCGGCGAGTGGTCACACAGCGTTACGGTAAGGCTATTTTGAATGCCTTGCCGCCGTTTCGCCGGGAAATTGCATAAGGCACGGGCCTGCTTGGCATCATTGAGCAGGCCCGTTGTCTATTGGCTGGTTGTTTAGGAGAGCCTGTCACATGATTCGCCGTTCACTGCCTACTGTTTTCGCGTTGTTGTTTGCCGCGCCGTCGTTTGCCGCGCCGGCCGAGCAACAGACGCTGTTCAACTTTGTTAGCCCTACCGATGTGGTGCAGGTGACGACGCAAAATGCCAGCTTGCCGGCTTTGACCGCCGAACTCGCGGCGGAAGGCGAGCCTCTGCGGCGGATCACCTTCAACCCCAGTGACAACCCGATCCTGCGCTTGACCCCGCAGTCCGGCCGGTGGGATTGGTCGCAAGCCAATGTGATGAGCTTGCGAATCCAGAGTGCGATGGACTGGGCGTTGACACTCGATGTGCGTATCGAGAGCAATGACGGCAAGGTCCTTACCAGCCGTATCGCACTGCCGGCCGGACCCGCGCAGACCTTGCTAGTGCCGCTGCACGCCACTTCGCCGCGGGCCCAGGGCATGCGTGCGAGCCCGCCGATGCCGTGGACGAATAATGGCCAGCGCCTGTTGCTGGCCGACACCGTCGAAGGTGAGCTGGATGCCAGCAAAGTCACTGCCGTGAGCCTCTCCCTGAGCCATCCTGATGCTGCCCAGAGCATTCTGTTGGGGCGTTTCGGCGTGCGTACGGGTGACGATACCGAGAAGGCGCTGTTTACCGGCATCGTCGATGCCTATGGTCAGTACAGCCGTGGGCAGTGGCCGGAAAAGATCAACAGCGATGCGCAGCTGAAATCCGCAGCGGCGAAGGAAAAGTCTCAGCTGCAAGAGTGGTTGGCCAAGCGCCCGAAACAGGATCGGTTCGGTGGTCTGCTGGGCGGGCCGGAGTTCGGGGCCAAGGGCTTCTTCCGTACGGAAAAGCGTGATGAGCGTTGGTATTTGGTTACCCCAGAAGGCCATCCGTTCTATTCCCTCGGTGTCAACGCCGTAAGTACCGAGCACAGCGCAACCTATGTGGAAGGTCGCGAGAGTATGTTCAGTGCGTTGCCGAAGGAGGGTGAAGCGCTGGCCGCTTATTACGGCAGCAGCAATCACCACAGCGATACCGGTGCGGCCAAAGGGCGCAACTTTGACCGTGGCCGTTGGTTCGACTTCTACAGCGCGAATCTGCAGCGCACCTACTCCAAACAGCAGTGTGCCGAGGAGGTTTCTGCCCCTACTGCGCCCGCGGCTGCTGCAGACGCCACCGAACAAGCAACCGAGCAATCAACCGAACAAGCCCAGGCAACACCGGAGCCAGCGGCGATAGCACCTGCTGTAGCGGCCAAAATTGCGCAGTGCCCGACTAAGGGTTTTGATCGCGAGCGCTGGACCAACCACACGCTGGAGCGTTTACAGGCGTGGGGGTTTAACACCATCGGCAACTGGAGCGAGCCGGCGTTGGGTGCCGAGAAGCGCGTGCCCTATACCATCCCCCTGTCGATCAGCGGCGATTACAAAACCATCAGCACCGGCTTGGACTGGTGGGGTGGCATGCCCGACCCCTTCGACCCGCGCTTTGCCATGGCCACCGAGCGCGCGGTGGCGATTGCTGCCCGTGACCATCGCGATGACCCCTGGTTAGTGGGTTTTTTCGCCGACAATGAATTGGGGTGGGCCGGCCCTGGTGACGATCCCAAGGCACGCTATGCATTGGCCTATGGCACCTTGCGGCTGACTACCGACGTGCCAGCGAAACGGGCCTTCCTCAAGCTGCTGCGCGATAAATACCGGAACCAGCAAGGCTTGTCTAAAGCCTGGGGTATCGAGTTGCCCGCCTGGGAGTTGATGGAGGATCCGGGATTCGAAGCGCCCCTGCCGAACCCCGAGCACCCGGCTATCGAACAGGACTTCCAGCGCTTCCAGCGCCTGTTTGCCGACACCTACTTCAAGACCATCGCCGATGCGCTCAACTGGCACGCACCTAACCACCTATTACTCGGCGGACGCTTTGCCGCCAGCACCCCAGAGGCGGTGGCTTCCTGCGCTCAGTATTGCGATGTGTTGAGCTTCAACTTCTACACCCGCGAGCCGCAGCAGGGTTATGACTTCGCCGCATTACGCGCGCTGGATAAACCACTTCTGGTGGCTGAGTTCCATTTCGGTTCGCGTGATCGTGGGCCCTTCTGGGGCGGGGTGGCAGAGGTGTACAAAGAGGAAGAGCGTGGCCCGGCCTATGCGCATTTCCTGGAGCGGGCGTTGGCCGAGCCCTCCATCGTCGGTCTGCACTGGTTCCAGTATCTCGATCAGCCAGTAACCGGCCGCCTGCTTGACGGTGAGAATGGTCACTTGGGCTTGATTGGGATTACCGATCGGCCGTTTCAGGGTTTTGTCGAGGCGGTACGCAAGGCCAACCTGAAAGTTGGTAAAACCCTGTTGGCGCCGCCAGCCAATGCAGTGCAAGCGGCTGCCGCACCTGCCAAGCCTGCCGCGGCGGAAAAGCCGGTAGAAAAACCAGCTCCGGTCCAACCCAACGGCAACCCCGAACCACAACCGGCTAAACCATAAGTCGTCACTACTCGCTCAAGGAGCCGCGCGTGCAGATTCAGGGCTATTTCGACCTTAACTTCGAAGCGGTGAAGGAGGCGTTCGCCGCGCTCTTCGACGACCCGCAGGAGCGCGGCGCGGCGCTGTGCATTCAAGTCGGCGGTGAGACTGTCGTCGACCTGTGGGCTGGTAGCGCAGATAAAGCCGGCGAGCAGCCATGGCACAGCGATACCATTCTCAATCTGTTCTCCTGCACCAAAACCTTCGCTGCGGTTGCGGCTCTACAGCTGGTCGCTGAAGGCAAGCTGACACTGGATGCGCCGGTGGCAAGGGTCTGGCCGGAGTTCGCCGCTGCCGGCAAGGAGCGAATCACCCTGCGCCAGCTATTAAGCCACCGTGCCGGGTTACCGGCCCTGCGTGAGCTGTTGGCGCCAGAAGCGCTGTATGACTGGGGCACCATGACCCGCGCGCTGGCCGCCGAACAGCCGTGGTGGACGCCCGGTGAAGGTCACGGGTATGCCGCTATCACCTATGGCTGGTTGGTGGGTGAGCTGTTGCGGCGTGCCGATGGGCGCGGGCCGGGCGATTCCATCGTGGCTCGCACAGCGCAACCGCTGGGGCTGGATTTTCATGTGGGGCTGGCCGACGAGGAGTTTTACCGGGTCGCGGAAATCTCCCGGGCCAAGGGCAATCTCGGCGATGCCGCGGCGCAGCGCCTGCTCAAAACCATGATGAGCGAGCCGACCTCGATGAGTACGCGAGCCTTTACCAATCCGCCATCGATCATGACCAGCACCAACAAGCCTGAATGGCGGCGTATGCAGCAGCCTGCGGCAAATGGCCATGGCCATGCGCGTAGCCTTGCCGGCTTCTACAGCGGTCTACTCGCTGGGCGTTTATTGGAGAGTGAATTGCTCGGCGAACTGACTCGCGAGCACAGCGTTGGTGAGGACAAAACCCTGCTGACGCAAACTCGTTTCGGACTTGGTTGCATGCTGGATCAGCCGGCTGTACCGAACGCCACTTATGGTCTTGGGCCGCAAGCCTTTGGTCATCCGGGGGCCGGTGGCTCTATCGGTTTTGCCGATCCTGAGTGTAAGGTGGCCTTCGGTTTTGTCACCAACACCCTTGGCCCCTACGTCTTGATGGATCCGCGTGCGCAGGAACTGGCACGCGTGCTAGGCGACTGTCTATAGGGGTTTCGATCTATAGCGTCATCAACAGGGATTTGTTGGCGGGGGCGCTGCTCAGCAGTACCAGCCTCCAACACCTGTTCGTGCGGGTCCGCTGACCCGTTTTTTATTATTTTTATTTTGGGGGTCCAATGTTTTCTACCAAGCCTGCCGCTTTCGCTTTGTGTGCCGCTCTCGCAGGTTGTGCTCATGCATCGCAAAATACTGAAACCCAAGCCAGCCACTGGTGGTGGCCATTCTCCGCGGAGAACAGCAAGCAGCCCGAGCAGGCTGCCCAGGTAGAAGCCAAAAAAGTCGAAGTGCAAACCGCCGCCAAGGCCGATAGCAAGGTTGAAGCCACGCATTGGTGGTGGCCGGTTGCTGGAAAAAAGGAAGAAGTTAAGAAAACCGTCGCCATGCCCGATCCAAAGATCACCCAAGCTTGGTTGGACGCATATGAACCACGCCTGCGTGAAGCGCTGAAAGGCAGCAAGTTCGAGCTGGAGCGTCGGGAAAACCTGCTGGTGGTCACCGCACCGGTAGACAGCTCGTTCAATCCGGATCGCCCAAGCATGCTGATGCCTGTCACCCTCGGGCCGTTCAGCCGAGTAGCCAAGCTCGTTGAAGGCGATAACGAAATCGCGGTGCTGATCCTGGGGCATGCCGACAGCGCCGGCGACGAGTCGCGCAACCGCGAGATCAGCCTGGAGCGGGCGAGGTCAGTCACGGCGATTTTTCGTCTCAGTGGGCTGAAAAATAATCGCTTGATGGTCAGAGGCTTCGGTTCGGATATGCCCCGTGCAGCCAACGACAGTGTGGAAGGGCGCGCGCTGAACCGCCGGGTCGAGATTCTGTTGACCCCCCAGGCAACCATGGCAGCCCTTGTGGCGAAGTACAGCCAGCCCGCCAAAGCTCAGCCTGCCACCGCAGCTCTAGTGCAGAGCGCGCCGGCGCCAAGCACTCCTGCCAAAGCCAAGTCGACTGCAGCCAAGAGCAAGCCTGCTGTTGCAGTCAAAACCACAGTAGCCCCAGCCAAAGTCGCTAAAGCCCAGCCAGCTGTGCAAAAGTCAGCTAATGGCAAGCCAGTGGCGGTTGTAGAACCGGCCAAGAAGCCATAGCCCTGGAACTCTAACCTCAGGAGTCGCGTCATGACCAAGACCCTGGCCGGTATGCGCCGCGACTATACCCGCGATGGCCTGACCGAGGCGCAGGCGCCCGCTGAGCCTTTTGCGCTGTTCCGGCAATGGTTCGCGGACGCGCTGAAGACCGAGCAACTCCCGGTAGAACCGAATGCCATGTGTTTGGCGACCGTCGATGACGAAGGTCGCCCGCACTGCCGGGTACTGTTGCTCAAGGGATTGGATGAGCGCGGCTTCACGTTCTTCAGCAACTACGAGAGCGCAAAGGGGCAGCAGTTGGCGACCAAGCCATTTGCCGCCATGACCTTCTTCTGGCCGACCTTGGAGCGTCAGGTGCGCATAGAAGGCGTGGTGGAAAGGGTGAGTCCGGAGGAGTCCGATGCCTATTTCCAGGTGCGCCCGCTGGGTAGCCGCCTGGGTGCCTGGGCCTCGCCGCAGAGCCGGGTGATCGCCGACCGCACCGAGTTGGAGAGCCTGCTGACGGAAACCGAGCAGCGCTTTCTCGATCAGGCGCCGCATTGCCCGGCCCATTGGGGTGGGTATCGCCTGCTGCCTGAGCGCGTCGAGTTTTGGCAGGGGCGCGCGAGCCGGCTGCATGATCGCCTGAATTATCGATTACAAGGTACAGCTTGGGTGCGTGAGCGCCTGGCGCCTTAGCGGGTTCGCAGGCGAGATGGCTGTCAGTTCGTGCGTGTGCGCTAGTCAGTTGCCGCGCGCTCCAGCCAGCGCTGTAGGTCGCGACGTGTGATGCCGCCGGCCTGCGCCTCGCTAAGGCGCTGCAACATGAAGGCCTGCCTATCAACCTCTGCACCAGCCAGTGACAGGGTCAGGTCGCGATCCATCCAGCGCTTGATGCGCACATACAAGCACCCATGAAAATACAAACCAGCGGCGGCGGTGACTACGCTAATGAAGTAGTCCATGGGAGTTCCTGCTGCGGAGAGCGCCCACCCGAGCCGATCTTTGGCTGACCTCCAAGCGGCTGTCTCCCCTGGTGCGGGAAATGTGCTCGAGAAGTTTTCGCCGTTCTAAACCGTGCTGTACTAAGGCTGTATGAGAGGGATTTTTATTACGCTGGTCGTGACAGCACTAGGCGCTGCGGAGTCTAATGGGCTATCTGATCTTTCTGGAGAAATGCCATGCGTAAGTCTGTTCTGTTGACCGCTTCGTTCACCGCAATGGCGCTGGCCTTGGGCGGTTGCCAGTCCAGTCTGACTGGTGATTCCTACTCGCGTGACGAAGCACGTACCGTGCAAACCGTGCGTATGGGTACCATCGAATCCCTGCGTCCGGTGAAGATCGAAGGCTCAAAAACCCCCATCGGTGCCGGTGCCGGTGCGGTAGTGGGCGGGATTGGCGGCAGCACCATAGGCCATGGCCGTGGCAGCGCGGTGGCGGCGGTGATTGGTGCGGTGGCGGGCGGCTTGCTGGGCGCCGCCACGGAAGAGGGTTTCACTCGTACCCAAGGCGTGGAAATCACCGTGCGTGAAGACGATGGCACCATGCGTGCGTATGTGCAGGGTGTGCAGGAAAATGAAATCTTCCGCGTCGGCGACCGAGTACGCATCATGAGCGTCAACGGTACCAGTCGCGTTGCTCATTAAACGTCCGCTCTAAACGAAAAAGCCGGCCCTTTTCACAGATTCTTTGGGGGCCGGCTTTTTTCTGCCTGAGGTTTAGCCCGGCTTGCGGCTAGCCATGGCGGTAATGGCGTAGCCGAGTACAGCTGCCAGGAATGAGCCGGTGAGGATACCGACCCGATCCATCCCCGCGTAGGGGCTGACCTCAGGGGTAAACGCCAATGAGCCGACGAACAGACTCATGGTGAAACCAATGCCGCAGAGTACCGCGACGCCAAGCACCTGACCCCAGTTGGCACCCTTGGGCAGCTTGGCAATGCCTAGTTTTATCGCCAGCCAGCTCAGGCCAAAAACGCCAACGGTTTTGCCTATCAGCAGACCGCTTGCAATCCCCAGGGGCACAGGGTGCATAAAGCTGTCGAGGCTCAAGCCGGCCAGCGGTACACCGGCGTTGGCAAAGGCGAACAGCGGCAGAATGCCGAAAGCGACCCATGGATGCAGCGCGTGTTCCAGGGTCAACAGCGGTGAAGGTCCTCCATCGCGAGTGCGCAGCGGAATGGTGAAGGCCAGCGCCACACCGGCCAGCGTGGCATGCACACCGCTTTTCAGCACGCAGATCCAGAGGAACAGGCCGATCACCAGGTAGGGCCCGAGGCTGCGTACGCCCAGCCGATTCATCAGTACCAAGATGGCCAGAAAGGTCGCGGCCAGGATCAGCGACAGGTTCGACAACTCGCCGGAGTAGAACAGCGCGATGACGATGATGGCGCCGAGGTCATCGATGATCGCCAGGGTCATCAGAAACAATTTCAGCGAGACCGGTACGCGCTTGCCGAGCAAGGCCAGCACACCGAGGGCGAAGGCGATATCGGTGGCCATCGGAATCGCCCAGCCACCGATAGCCGGTGGGTTGCCATGATTCAGTGCCCAGTAGATCAGGGCCGGAACGACCATACCGCCGATAGCGGCGGCGCCTGGCAGGACTATTTGCGAAGGCTGGGCCAAGTGGCCCTCCAGCACCTCGCGTTTGACCTCCAGGCCAATGATCAGGAAGAACAGAGCCATCAGGCCGTCGTTGATCCACAGCAGCAGTGGTTTGGCGATTTTCAGCGCACCGACCTGAGCGACCACGGGCGTGTCGAGCAGGCCGTTGTAGAGGAATGCCAGGGGCGAGTTGTTGATGGTCAGAGCCAATATCGCGGCAGCGATCAACAGCAGGCCGCTGGCGGCTTCCAGCTGGAGGAAGCGGGTGAGGGTGCTACGCAAAGACAAAATCGGTCTCCTGAGTCGGGTCTGGGGAAGTAACCCTACCCCGTGAAGCCGTTTCATAAAACAAAAATTATATTCTTTTAAGTTATATATGAGGGCTGTTCGGGCCAACTTCAGCCAAGGTTCGGCAGGCAACGTAACAGTTGCAGAGAGGATAGCTGTCTCTCTGTCACTGTGCGGGTGCCGAGGTGCTTCCTATACTGGCGACCTTACTTGGGAGGAGTGGCATGCAGCGGCGCGAAGGCCAGGGTCTGGCCTTAGGGTGTTTGGTTTTGGCCATGGCCTTGTGGGGCAGCTCCTTCATCGCATTGAAGCTGGCCTTCCAGGAAATACCGCCCATGTGGGTGATTTTTGGTCGGATGGCGCTTGGCAGCCTGGTGTTCCTCCTGGCTTGGCGTTGGCGCGGAGGCATCGACTATCGCGCTGGTGATTGGAAGTATCTGCTCGGTCTGGCGGTTTTCGAGCCTTGCCTGTACTTCATCTTCGAAGCCTTGGCGTTACAGCGTACCAGTGCCGCGCAGGCGGGGATGATCACCGCGCTGTTGCCGCTGCTGGTCGCGGTGGGCGCCTTCTTGCTGTTGCGTGAGCGGATCAGTCGCACCACCTTGGCTGGTTTTCTCCTGGCGGTATTGGGGGCCGTCTGCTTGAGCCTGGCGAGCCAGGCGGATGAGCACGCCCCGGCGCCGCTACTGGGCAACTTCCTCGAGTTCCTGGCCATGCTGTGCGCCACCGGCTACACCTTGTTACTCAAGCACCTGTCGGCGCGTTACTCAGCCTTCTTCCTGACGGCCTTGCAGGCCTTCGTCGGCACAGTGTTCTTCCTGCCTTTGGCGGCTGTAAGCTCTGCTTTACCGGGTGAAATCAGCAGTCTCGGTTGGGGCGCGGTGATCT
>JBOICE010000080.1:0-7955 GCA_050739815.1 Pseudomonas sp.
TTTGGCGACGGTAACCTTGACCCCGCAGGTGATTCCGCTGCAGATCAAAGTCGTCATCATCGGCTCGCGCCCGCTGTATTACGCCCTGCAGGACCACGATCCGGACTTCCAGGAGATGTTCCGCGTCCTGGTGGATTTCGATGAAGACATCCCGCTGGTCGACGATAGCCTGGAGCAGTTCGCCCAACTGCTGAAAACTCGTACTTCCGAGGAAGGCATGGCACCGCTGACCGCCGACGCGGTGGCGAGGCTGGCAACCTACAGTGCACGCTTGGCTGAGCATCAGGGACGTTTGTCGGCTCGCATCGGTGATCTGTTCCAGTTGGTCAGCGAAGCCGATTTTATCCGTCAGTTGGCCAACGACACGGTGACCGATGCAGGGCACATCGAGCGGGCGCTGAAGGCCAAGGCCACGCGCACTGGCCGGGTCTCGGCGCGCATTCTCGATGACATGCTGGCGGGCATCATCCTGATCGACACCGCTGGCGCCGCAGTCGGCAAGTGCAACGGGCTGACAGTGTTGGAGGTCGGCGATTCGGCTTTTGGGGTGCCGGCACGGATATCCGCAACGGTCTATCCGGGCAGCAGTGGCATCGTCGACATCGAGCGCGAGGTCAATCTCGGCCAGCCGATCCACTCCAAGGGCGTGATGATTTTGACTGGCTACCTTGGCAGCCGTTACGCCCAGGAGTTTCCTCTGGCGATTTCTGCCAGCATCGCCCTGGAGCAGTCCTATGGCTATGTCGATGGTGACAGTGCCTCGTTGGGCGAGGTTTGCACGCTGATCTCCGCGCTATCGCGGACACCGTTGAAGCAGTGCTATGCCATCACCGGCTCGATCAACCAGTTTGGTGAAGTGCAGGCGGTCGGTGGGGTCAACGAGAAGATCGAAGGCTTCTTCCGGCTCTGCGAGGCGCGTGGCCTGACCGGCGAACAGGGCGCGATCATCCCGTACGCCAACGTCGCGACCTTGATGCTCGATGAGCGCGTACTGCAAGCAGTGCGCGGCGGGCTGTTCAATGTTTATGCGGTGCGTCAGGTCGACGAAGCGCTTGGCTTGCTGGTCGGTGAGGCCGTCGGTTCGCCAGATGCTGACGGTCAGTTTCCCGAGGGTAGTGTTAATGCCCGGGTGGTCTCGCGACTGCGAGATATTGCCGAGCTGGAGCTGGGTGGCGACGAGAAAGACGAGGAGCCGGACAAGCAGCCAAAGAGCCAGATACCGGCAGTCAATCCGCAGGACAGCAAGGCCGCCGGATGAGACTTTTGCTGCTCAATGACCCGCTTGGCCGCTGAGTGGCTGATCAGTCATTGAGCAGGTGGGTGGCAACCAAGGCGGCTGGTCTCTGGACGGGCTTTCCCACGCGTCGTCCACAGAGTTATCCACAGCGAATGGGGATAACCGCAGACTTCCCTGAACCGCCTGACGGGGTGTAGTCTGAAGGTCAGACCTCGGGAGGGCCGCTGTTATGCCGCGCAGCCTCTGCCTCACCCGCCAATGCCTGGGACTGGACACACGTATCGAGTGTGTGATTCGCCCTCTGGCTGGCGAAAATGGACTCTGGACTCTCCTTTGCGCCGCCGGGATGGCCGGCGCTCAGCCCTCTGCGATTAAGGCGCAAGGCCCGTTTTACGGGCCTTTGGTGGCAGAGTCGGTGCTCTCTGCAATCGCCGAAAATCTCGCTCTGCTGGGCTACGTCGAGGCCTCCGATCCTTCTATTTGGTGCTTGCATATGCAGGCCGAGCTGCGCCGTTTGAACGCTGAGCGCGGTCGCCATTTGGGTGATTATCAGTTCCGCCCGGAGACCTGAACGCCAGCCTTGCTCGGCTTTTGAGCAATCCTCGCTAGCCCCCGCGCCAGGGGGAGTAGGGCGCTCTATCCTGAGCCCTTCCACAAGGTTATCCACAGCGGCCGTGGATAACCGATAAGGCTTCAATTGACTGAGAGGCGGGGGCGGGCTAGAGCCTCTGGCTTGTCTCGGCGATGCGGCTGGTTATACTCGCGGCCAATCTTGAGCAAGCTGCGAGACATCCATGGAACGCTTTATCGAAAACTCGCTTTATGCCTCCCGTTGGCTGTTGGCACCGATCTACTTTGGCTTGTCCTTGGGGCTGCTGGCGTTGGCGTGCAAGTTTTTTCAGGAGATTTTTCATATTCTGCCGAGCATCTTTGTGCTGGCAGAGGCCGACCTGATCCTGGTGTTGCTGTCGTTGATCGATATGGCGCTGGTCGGTGGCCTGTTGGTGATGGTGATGATTTCTGGCTACGAGAACTTCGTCTCACAACTGGATGTCGATGAGGGTAAGGAAAAGCTCAACTGGCTAGGCAAGATGGATTCCGGCTCGCTGAAGATGAAGGTCGCCGCCTCCATCGTGGCCATTTCGTCAATTCATCTGCTACGGGTGTTCATGGACGCGCAGCGAATCGAGAACGACAAGATCATGTGGTACGTCATTCTGCACATGACCTTCGTGATCTCCGCCTTCGCCATGGGGTACCTGGATAAGCTGACTAAGCACGATCACCAATAGCCAATCTCCTGCAGCTCAGGCCGCGCGGTCGTTGTAAAGCGGACGGGCGGTTGCGTTGCTGCCTTGTGCTTATCGGTGCTTCTGCAAAGACTGTAGTTGTATAGATTTCGTACCAACTGCTAGTGCGAGGTACAGCTATGAATCTGCACGACCTTTCCAGTTATGCCCGCGCCGGGCAAATCGATGAGTTGAACCTGATCTCCATCGAGGGGGGTAACTACTACCTGCTGGAAGCGCGCGTGGACGGTCGGCCCTTCACGCTGAAAGACGGCCAGGGCCACATCCTGCACCTACGCTCGGTGGAGCATGCCCGTGAGGTACTGCGCCCATTGCCACAACTACCGGCGTTCCATTTGGTGCAGGCAGAGGTGCATGACGAAATGTGCGGTATGTCCGATGACTCCCAGGAAACTTCGGGGCCGACCTCACCTCGCTGAGTTCTATCCCGGGGCTGTGGGTGCCTGGCTGTGCCAGCGATTGCCGCAGCTGTAGGGCGGCAGGGGCATCTGTGCTAGTCTGGCCGACCTTTTTTGCCGCAGCGGAGCCGTGCCATGTCCGAACTCAACCTCTCTACTGACGAAACTCGCGTCAGCTACGGCATCGGCCGTCAGCTAGGTGACCAATTGCGCGACAACCCGCCGCCGGGTGTGAGCCTGGACGCCATCCTGGTCGGTTTGACTGACGCCTTTACCGGCAAGTCGAGCCGCGTCAGCCAGGACGAAATGTCCGCCAGCTTCAAGGTGATTCGCGAAATCATGCAGGCCGAGGCGCAAGCTAAAGCTGAGGCCGCCGCGGGTGCCGGTCTGACCTTCCTGGCGGAAAACGCCAAGCGTGCCGGTATTACCCAACTGGCTTCCGGCCTGCAGTACGAAGTGCTGAGCGCTGGTGACGGTGCCAAGCCGTCCCGCGAAGATACCGTGCGTACTCACTACCACGGCACCCTGATCGACGGCACTGTGTTCGACAGCTCCTATGATCGTGGTCAGCCAGCGGAATTTCCGGTGGGTGGCGTGATTGCCGGCTGGACCGAGGCTCTGCAGTTGATGGGTACTGGCAGCAAGTGGCGCCTGTACGTACCGAGCGAACTGGCCTACGGTGGTCAGGCTGTCGGTAGCATCCCGCCGCATAGCGTGCTGGTGTTTGACGTCGAGCTGCTCGAAATCCTCTAAGGATTCGGCTCTGCTGCAGCAAAAGGCCGAGAGTGCATGTGCGTTCTCGGCCTTTTTGCCTTCAGGGTCATGAACATAGCCCGCTGAATATCAACGCTGCATGGCTGAGGCCGGCGTGTCGCAGATCATGGGTGGACTCTCAGTGAGCCTCGCCGGCTGGGCGTAAGGCGCGGGCGTAACAGAACAGGAACAGGTTGCGCACCAACTCCTTGAGCAGCAGTGGTTCGCTGGAGTTCAGGCCGGTCAGATCCAGGTCACCCTGTTCGCGCAGCTCATCGAGAGCGTCTTCTTCCAGCACAGCGCAGACTTCACCGGTGTCGCGATGGAGGATACGCAGGTAAGGGTGCGGGCGGTCCAGCCAAGCATCGATTAAATAGGTCATGGCTCATTTCCTTCTCTTGAATTGATGAGAATAATTCCTATTCAATTAATAGCAATGTGTAATGTGTTTTTCTGTCGGAAAATAAAAAGCCCGTCGGTGAGACGGGCTTTGCGTAGTTGCTGAACCCTTAGTGTGTGCGGGCTACGGCGAAGTGGCTCAGTTCGACCAGTGCATCGCGATATTCGTTGGCAGGCAGGGCGTCCAGGCAGGCGATGGCGCGTGCCGCATAATCACGGGCTTGCTGGGCAGTGTAGTCCAGTGCGCCGGCGGCTTCGACGGCGGCACGGATGCTTTCCAGATCTTCAAGGCCGCCTTGCTGAATGGCTGCGCGTACCAGGGCGGCTTGCTCGGCGCTACCTTCGCGCATGGTGTAGATCAGCGGCAGCGTCGGTTTACCTTCGGCCAAATCGTCGCCGACATTCTTGCCCAGGGTGTCGGCATCGCCACGATAGTCGAGCAGGTCATCGACCAGTTGAAACGCCACACCGAGGTTGTCGCCAAAGGTGCGCAGTGCTTCGGTCTGTTCGGCAGAGGCACCGACCAAGGCCGCGGCGCTGTGGGTGGAGGCCTCGAAGAGCATTGCGGTCTTGCCGCGGATGACCTCCATGTAGGTCTCTTCGCTGGTGCTGGCGTCGCGAATCTTCGACAGCTGCAGCACTTCGCCCTCGGCAATCACGCGAGTGGCTCGGGAAAGGATCTGCATCACCGGCAAGGAGCCGAGCTCGACCATCATCTCGAAGGAGCGGGAATAGAGGAAGTCGCCGACCAGTACACTGGGTGCGTTGCCCCACAGCGCATTGGCTGTCGAGCGGCCACGGCGCATGCCGGACATGTCGACCACATCGTCATGCAGCAGGGTGGCGGTATGCAGAAACTCGATGGTGGCGGCGAGTAGCCGTAGATCGTCGCCGTGGCGACCTAGGGCTTTGCCGCAGAGCAACACCAACAGCGGGCGCAGGCGTTTGCCTCCCGCGGAGATGATGTAGTCACCGATTTTTTCCACCAGCGGAACGCGGGAAACGAGTTGCCGCCTGATAATGCCATCGACAGCGGTAAAATCGTCCGCTACCACGCGATAGAAGGCCTGTGGTTGCATCAGTGACAAGTGCTCCTCGAAGGTTGCGCGGCATGCTAGGGGGCGGGGTTGTGGCTGTCAAGGCAAGTGCTGGCGGTGCTTGCGTCGCGTGCAAGGCTTGCGTACAATCGCGGCCCCTGAACTTCCCTGGGCAGCACCTGCCTTACGCAATTGCAAGGGCGTCCTTCCGGCCCCAAGCAGCCATGCCAGCCGACGACTATTCCTATAAAGCGCTGGGTGAGCAGGATTTAACGGAGCAAAATTATGTACGCAGTAATTGTTACCGGTGGCAAGCAATACAAAGTCGCCGAAGGTGAATACCTCAAGATCGAAAAGCTCGAAGTCGCTACTGGCGAAGCCGTTACTTTCGATCGCGTGCTGCTGGTCGGCAATGGTGACGACGTTCAAATCGGCGCCCCGGTTGTTGAAGGCGCTAAAGTTGTGGCTGAAGTGATTGCACAAGGCCGCCACGATAAAGTGACCATCATCAAGTTCCGCCGTCGTAAGCACCACATGAAGCGTCAGGGCCACCGCCAGTGGTTCACTGAGATCAAAATCACCGGCATTCAGGCCTGATTCGTTTCGGCCTAATACCTTATTTGGAGTATTGACTCATGGCACACAAAAAAGCTGGCGGTTCTACCCGTAACGGTCGCGACTCAGAATCTAAACGCCTTGGCGTGAAGATGTACGGCGGCCAGGCTATTAAAGCAGGCAACATCATCGTGCGTCAGCGCGGCACCCAGTTCCACGCCGGTTATGGCGTTGGTATGGGTAAAGATCACACCCTGTTCGCGAAAGTGGAAGGCGTGATCAAGTTTGAAGTTAAAGGCGCCTTCGGTCGTCGTTACGTGAGCGTCATCGCGGCCTGATTGCGATGCTGCTGGGAAAGCCCTGTCTCGCGACGGGGCTTTTTTGTTTCTGTATCCTTGAGGCTTTTGCAAAATTGTCTGAGTGCTGTTGCATGTTCTGGCGTGGGCCGGGGGTGCTTAAGCAGGGCTGTTTCGCTGAATTTTGCAAAAGTCTTATGTTCCTTGTGTTATCTAGCCCGCTATTGCGGCGGGAGGCGTGCCGATGAAATTCGTCGATGAAGTATCGATTTTTGTAAAAGCGGGTGATGGTGGTAACGGTTGCATGAGCTTCCGTCGTGAAAAGTTCATCGAAAATGGTGGGCCGAACGGTGGTGACGGCGGCGATGGCGGCTCCATCTATATGGTGGCCGACGAAAACCTCAACACCTTGGTCGATTATCGCTATACGCGGCGTTTTGATGCCGAGCGTGGCTCTAACGGCGGTAGTGCCGATTGCACTGGGCGCAAGGGTGAGGAAACGATCCTGCGTGTTCCTGTCGGTACGACGGTGATCGATGCCGGGACCCAGGAAATCATCGGCGACCTGACCAAAGATGGTCAGCGGCTGCTGGTGGCGCATGGTGGCTGGCACGGGCTGGGTAACACGCGTTTCAAATCCAGCACTAACCGCGCCCCGCGGCAGACCACGCTCGGTAAACCGGGTGAGTCGCGCGATCTCAAGCTGGAATTGAAGGTGTTGGCGGATGTTGGCTTGCTCGGTTTGCCGAATGCGGGCAAGAGCACCTTTATCCGCTCGGTGTCCGCAGCCAAGCCGAAAGTGGCGGACTACCCGTTCACCACGTTGGTGCCGAACCTGGGCGTGGTCAGCGTCGATCGCTACAAAAGCTTCGTGGTCGCGGATATTCCGGGTCTGATCGAGGGGGCTTCCGATGGCGCGGGTCTGGGCATTCGCTTCCTCAAGCACCTGGCGCGCACGCGTCTGTTGCTGCATTTGGTCGACATGGCGCCGTTGGATCTGACTGATCCAGCCGATGCGGCTGAGACCATTGTCAATGAGCTGACCAAGTTCAGCCCGTCGCTGGCCGAGCGTGATCGCTGGCTGGTGCTGAACAAGTCCGACCAGATCCTGGAAGAAGAGCAGGAGGCTCGGGTCAAGGAAATCGCCGAGCGTTTGGACTGGACTGGTCCGGTGTATGTGATTTCCGCCATCGGGCGTGAAGGTACCGAAAAGCTCTGTCATGACATCATGCGCTATCTCGAAGAGCGTACTGTGCGCCTGGCTGAAGAGCCGCAATACGCTGAGGAGTTGGCGGAATTGGATCAGCGTATTGAAGATGAGGCGCGCGCTCAGTTGCAGGCTCTGGATGATCAGCGTGCGCTGCGTCGAGCGGGTGTGAAGAGTGTCGATGATGTCGGTGATGATGACTTCGATGATGACTTCGATGATGAAGAAGATGACGATGATGGCCCGGAAATTATCTACGTCCGGGATTGAGTGAAACCACAACGCCGCTGAATAGCGGCGTTGTGCTGACTAATCGCAAGGGTGGCGCCGGATTGGCCGCGCCGCTCTCTGACCAAGGTTGGACGATGATGCGGGACAAGGTGACGGGCGCGCGGCGCTGGGTGGTGAAAATCGGCAGCGCGTTGCTGACGGCTGATGGGCGTGGCCTGGATCGGGCGGCCATGGCGGTGTGGGTCGAGCAGATGGTCGCGCTGCGCGAGGCGGGTGTCGAGCTGGTGCTGGTGTCCTCGGGGGCGGTGGCAGCAGGCATGAGCCGCTTGGGCTGGAGTTCGCGTCCAAGCGCCATCCATGAGCTGCAAGCGGCTGCAGCGGTGGGGCAGATGGGCTTGGTGCAAGCCTGGGAGTCCAGTTTTGCCCAGCATGGCCGGCATACGGCGCAGATTCTGCTGACCCATGATGATCTGTCGGATCGCAAGCGCTATCTGAATGCGCGCAGCACCTTGCGCACGCTGGTCGAGCTTGG